>DASZIA010000144.1:0-5974 GCA_035949535.1 Planctomycetaceae bacterium
GGAGCTGCGATTGGAGCGGCTCGATTCGTCGCCGAAGGAGTCGTTTCTTTCCATGCGGGCCGATTCGGAGGGTCGGCTGTTTGTCGGTGGGCGGGAAGCACTCTTTGTGTACGAGCCCGCGGCGCATGGCCGGTTCGCACCGCGCAAAGAGCTATTGCGGTTTCCGCCCGACTCATGGATTTATGACATCGAAATCCGCGGGCATGATCTCTACGTCCTCACGCTCTCCGCGCTCTACGTGATCCCCGATGGCGTTGTGAAGCGCCAAGGGTTGCGACCGAAGCGGCTGCTCTGGGGCGTGCCGCGTTACCACGTGCACCAGTGCTTCCACGCCCTCGCTTGGGGGCCAGAGGGCGATCTTTACATTTCGATGGGCGACACACTGGTCCACTACGGAGATTTTGACCGGCCCGATCATTGGGGACATTGGACATTCTTCACCCCCAAGGACAAGGCCGGCATCCCGTACACGGGGCAGGGCGGCATTTTACGGATCCATCCCGATGGCAGCGGATTGCGGGTGATCGCGAGAGGGCTGCGTAATCCTTGCGGTTTGGTCTTTGACCGGGACTGGAATCTGTTCAGCAACGACAACGATCACGAGTCGCTGCCGCACGCTTACGTTCCGGGCCGGTTGGTCTACGTCACTCCCCACAGCGACTTCGGCTGGCCACGAGGCTGGATGCCGCACATCACGCCGGACCGGGCCGATTTGCTCGAAACAATGTTCAACGGCATGGGCCGCGCCGTCCCCGTCGGCGAGGCCTATCTCGACAATCCCGCTATGCCGGCGAGGCTGCAACACAATTTGCTGGTGGCGCGCTGGGGCGTTCGCGCTGTGATGCGCTATCCAATTGCGCCCCGAGGCGCAAGCTTCGAGGCCAAAGAGTACCCGCTGCTCGTGGGAAAGAATCAGGCGCGGCCCGTCGGCGTGACGGTCGGTCCCGACGGCGGGATCTATATCGCGATCGCCTACATGGCGCACAACGAAGGCTCACCGATTTACGCCAGCGACCTCGTGCGTTTGTCGACGCGAGGATCGGAGTCATTGTCGCCGGTCCAACGATTCGAGGTCGCGGCGCGGAGCACGTCGGACTTGTACCAGGATCTTTCCTCCCCGGTGTGGGAGATTCGTCGGCGCGCCCATCTCGAGTTGCTGCGTCGCGGCGGCGAAGCGCTCAAACAGGCCGCCGACCGACTGATGACAACAAGGCACGACCATCCCGCATATCCCAATTTAATCTGGCTGGCGGCCGCGAGTCGGTCGATCGGCGTGCGAGATCAGCTCGTCCGCCTGGCTGAAAATCCCGATGCTGCGGTGCGTTTCCAGGCTGTCCGTGCCTTGCACGAGTTCTTTGCGAAAGACGATCGAGCGTCACAAGCTTTCGCAGCGCGGCTAACAGACGCCAATCCGCAGGTGGTGCTGGCGGCCACAACCGCCTTCTTCGATTCGGCGCCCGTCCCTTACGAATCGATCGCACGAGTCGGTCGCTCCCACGACACGTATTTGCGACAAGCCGCCTCGCTGGTACTCGCCGAGCGCGCTCCCCTCGGCTTCTTCAAAGCGGCCTGCTCAGTGGCCGACGAGCCGACGCGGCTGGCCGGGGTGTTGGCAGTTGGATTTCGCCTGACGCTGCCGCCGGCCGCCAGGCCGATCAGCGCCTCGCTGCCGCTTGCGCCCTGGCAATCCGATGACATCTATCGCGTGAAATATCTCGATGCAAAAGTCGACTTGCGCAACCTCGGCCGACTCGGAATGTTCACGGTGGCCGAGCATTGGAATGCGCAGAAACACTCCGCCGACCAGGAATTGCTATTCGCCTTGCTGAGCGATCGTCTGGCCGATTCGAGCGACGCCATCCGGCTGCAGGCGGCTCACTTCTTGTCTTTGCTCAATGATCCCCGCAGCGAGCCGGCGATCGGGGCGCTGCGGCAACAAACGGAACGCCGACGACTGGTGAACGCACCGCTCAAACAGCTCGGCCGCGCTTGGGTCATTGGTCCGTTCGAGGACGACGGACGCGGCTTGTCGGCGGTGCATCCACCCGAGGAGGGACCCATCGATCTTTCCGCGACGTACCGATCGCTGTCGAAGTCACTCGCCTGGCAAACCCTGAGGAACGACCGAAACTTCGACTTCGTCAAGCTTTCGGGGCCGTGCGCCGATGCGTCTTTTTATGCCTACTGCCGCGTCGAGAGTCCGGTCCGACAGCAGATGATGCTGTTGCCTGGCTCGGATGACGGACTCAAGATTTGGCACAACGGCCGGGCGGTCTGGACCTATGTCGGCGTCCGCGCCGCGCTGCCGCTGCAGGATGTCGTCTACCTCGATCTACAGCCGGGGAGCAACGACCTGTTGTTTCGCGTAAATAACGTCGAGGGTGACTGCTCGCTGTACGTCCACTACCGAACGCTGCGTGCCGTGAGCGCGACGCTGCCGGAGAGGATCGGCAACGGATCCCTTGCCCAGCGGCTCAAGTCGGCGGGGGCCGGCTCGGCGGCCGTCGGACCCGAGTTTCTGTCGGTCAATTGGCCGGACACGGTCCGCCGTGGCAATTCCGAGCGTGGCCGAAAACTGTTTAGCGCCGACGGAATTGGCTGTGCGAAGTGTCACGCGATCGACAACACGTCGGCGGCCGTTGGCGGCCCCAGCCTGGCCGGCGCGGCCAGCCGCTTCACAGTTCCCTATCTGGTTGAGTCGGTCCTGGCTCCCAGCCGCACGGTCTCGCCCGTGTTTCGCGCGACCTCATTTGTGCTGCGCGACGGGAAGACTCTCTCAGGGCTGGTGCTCAGCGAGACCTCCCAAAAGATAGACCTGCTTTTGCCCGACGCGACACGGCGGACACTCGCCGCGTCGGAAGTCGAGCAACGCACGATTCAGAACACCTCGCCAATGCCCGCCGGTCTCGTCAAAACGCCGGACGAGCTGGGTGACCTCTTGGCGTTTTTGCTTCTCTCGACGAAGTGAGCGCGCCGCGGCTGAATTTACGCGGTCGGTTCTCTCTCGTTGACGATTTTTTCCGCCTGTTCCAGATCGAGCTGGCCGATCTTCTCGGCCGTCACAATTCTCAGCAGCGTACCGAGGACGCCGGCCTCATGGTCGCCGTTTGAAGTGAAGACTTGACGGGGCACGATCGGCTGTTGGCTCTTGGAAAGGAACTCTGAGACCAGTGACATCGCGTAGAGTCGCGGGTCGCCGAAGGAGGCGACCTTTTTGAGCAGTACCTGTGCCTCCGATTGGCCGATCCTCCGCACTCGTTCGCTTTCGCCTTGTCCTTCGAGTGAACGACGTCTGGAGTCCGCTTCGGCCAGGATAATCGTCTGTTCCGCCTCTTTTCTGGTTTTCGACAAGTTGGCCTCCGCCTGGTTGGTGATCACGTCGATTTGCACTTTCGACTGCGACAGCTCGACTTGCATGTCGGCCTTGGCCTGGGCGTCGTTCAGCTCCTGCCGCTTGGCGGCCGCCTGTTGCTGCCTTGCGAAGGTTTCAATCTGCTCGGTGGCCAGCTGCCGTTGGCGCAGCTGATCGAGCAAGGTTTCGATCTTTCCGTCGGCCGAGGCCGTCTCGGGCTTGCCGATCAGGACGTCGACGCACTCGATATCGAATGCCAAAAACTTCCGCTTCAACTCTTCGCGAGCCTCCTTTTGGATCAGGTCGCGTTCGTGGATCAATTCTAGCATCGACCGGCGATGGGCCACGTCGCGGAAGTACGCCGAGAGCATCGGATCGAGCGTCTGCGTGATGAGTTGTTTCACGTCGCCGAAACGCTGAATCACGCTTGGTGCTTTTTCGTAGTCGATGTGCACCACCACGCTCAACGGGAGCGTCGGCTCGTACGCGTCTTTGGTGACGAGGTCGATCGAGCGCAAGCTTTCGTCGTACTTATGGCCCTCCGATTTGCCGGTGATCCAGTGCAGGACGAAGTTCGTCGTCGGCACCAGCACGACCGAGCCTGCGTAGGTATTGAACGGATACTTGCCCGGGCCGAGCGGCTTGGCCCAAACGCCGCGCTCGCCCTCCTGAACCCGCTCACCGTGCCTGAAATCGGTCCCCGAGAGATCGTGCCCCACGAGGCCATAGTAGGAGACCACGACGCCGACGAAGCCGATCGGGACGATTTTCTTGTCGATCAGCTCGACCGTCGCAAACCAGCGGTTGATGAAGTAGGTGCCGTCGGTGAGCGGCGCGTACTGCCGACCGCGCCGGCCGCCGGCCTGCAGGAAGGCTTCCGTGTCCTGATAGTTGTTGTGGAAATTGGGATCGTCTTTGCTCAAGCCCACAGGCGGCGCGATGAGCTCGCCGGACGCTAGCGACGGACCGTCGTGGCAGGTGACGATGCCGATATTGTCTTGCTGAGCGCCGATCACGACGGGATAAAATCCGTCGATTCCTTTGAGCGCACTCTGCCAGCCTTCGAGCGTGCTGCGATCGTGTCCGACGTGGTAGACGCCGTCCTGGGTCAACACGTAGAACTGCGCCAGGTTAATCGCGTAAACGCCCTCGCGCAGGATCAGCCGCTGGCGTCCTTTCTGACCGCCTGCTTTGAGGAATTTCTCGGCGTCCTGAAAGTTGTTGCAGTCGACGACTCGTCCGAGTGTTTGCCCCGAATCGAGCGGCACGCCGTCGCGCGCGAAGACATAGCCCAGGCAGCCCTGTTTGATCGTGACGAGCGGAAGCTTGTGCACGCGATACTGCCAGCGCCAATAACCGACGTGCACGCCACCGCGCAAGATGTCGGCCTGATATCCGGCTCTGCCGTCGGTGGCGATGAGTTGCCCTTCGTCGAGGGAACCGCTGCCGGACCAAAGCTTCTCGATGATCCCGACGGAGTTGTTGGGAATGTGGCGGACCGCGCAATACGCGAACAACAGCGCAATAGCCGGAGCACCGAACAACGATCCAACGACCAGCCACAGAGCGACAGAGAAGTTCATAGGGCGTCCTCGCACGAAGTGCCGTTGCGGCTTCTGTGCCGCACGAAGTGACATTGCGGCGTCTGTGCCGCGGGTACCATTAAATGTAAAACGCAACGCAGAGCCAGATGGCTCAATCCCGCCGCAATCTCTGACCGCGTATGTTGTTGCGCCGACAGCGCGAGCGGGGCGAACCGCGTTGCCCAATCGCCGCAAGGACGCCGGCAAAATCGCCGTGCCGAACGTCTACACAGATAGAGTTCTGCCAAGATTTGCGCAGAATTTCGCGGCGGATCAGGCTGCGTCTTTGTCCACGGTAAAACGGTCGCCCACGCGTCGGCGTTTTTTGCACGCTCGTTCCGCTTCCCGATTCGGATAAAATCCGTCTTCATGCCCGCGTGGAACCCCACCGTAAAGAGAATTTTTCTCGAGGCGCTCGAGATCGCCGATCCCGACGAGCGAGCCCGATTCCTGGCCAGCTCCTGCGATGGCGATCCCTCGATCCGCGCGCAGGTCGATGCGCTGCTCGACGCGGTCGAAGAGGCGGGGACGCCCGCGGGGCAATCAGGTGAGAGTTCGGTTGCGACGCCCGCGAGCACTGTCGTCTACGGCCCGATCGAAGAGTCGGCCGGGACCGTCGTCGGTCCGTACAAGCTGCTCGAGGCGATCGGGGAGGGGGGATTCGGCATCGTCTACATGGCCGATCAGCAGGTCCCCGTGCGCCGACGCGTCGCGGTCAAGATCATCAAGCCGGGAATGGACAGCCGTCAGGTGCTGGCCCGGTTTGATGCCGAGCGCCAGGCCCTGGCGATGATGGATCACCCGAACATCGCGCGGGCTCTCGACGCCGGCACCACGAGTTCGGGGCGACCCTACTTCGTCATGGAATTAGTCCGAGGCGTCCCGATCACCGACTACTGCGATCGAAACAATCTGAGCGTCGACGAGCGGCTGGAAATCTTCGTCCTGATTTGCCAGGCGGTCCAGCACGCCCATCAGAAGGGGATTATTCACCGCGATCTCAAGCCGTCGAATGTCCTTGTGACGGTGAACGACGGGA
>DASZIA010000145.1:0-4348 GCA_035949535.1 Planctomycetaceae bacterium
ATCAGATTTGCATGACAGAGGTGGCTCTTTGGCCTCGACGGTAACCAGGCCGAAGGTTTCCAAAAAAGCTCGTTTGCGGACGAGCACGGGGTCGATACGCGCCTTGCCGTTTTCCCCAAAATCCACATGGCGGTCTCCCAAATCCCATCTCCCACCACGTCGTCCCTGGCCTGCGGCCTGCCCCGCGATCGGCCCCCACCACCCAACTCCCAACGCCCAATTCCCACTTGGCCGTGGTGGCCAAATTGGGTTCGTTCGGCAGTCTGCCCTGGTCGCGCCGGACGGCGGCCGAAAGGGCTCCCTTCGTGCGAGACGGGGGCGGAATCGGGCGTCTTGACGATTTTCGATAACATGAGAACGGGCCAAACAAACACGCATCGCTTGTTTTAAGAACATTGGCCCGTGACTGGCGGGTGGCAGAAGCTGCGAAAAAGCGCGATTTCCCCACTTCTTTTGGGTCGATATCATACTATTGGTCTATGAAAATAAGTAAGGATATAAATGTGGCATGGGCCCATTTGTCATAGGGGGAATAGCGCAACCTGGCACGAAGCAAATTGCCATTTGGCCGTCAAACGTCCTTGGTCTGTACACTATCCTTTGGCTGAAGAACGCATCCTTGCAAGATTTCGCCGGCATCGTGCCGGCGACCGGGGGCTCATTGCCGCCCCCTGGACCCCTGCTAGCCTCTTTTCTGTTGCCGTTGCTGCGTGGTGGTTGAGCGTTCATTGGTTTCCCGATCGACCAGTGGCGGGATCCTGAATTCCCTGATGAGATCCAGGTATTCATGCACCAGGGACAAAGAGTGGCCAGTGGCCTGAGTTGTCTCGTCTGGAGAGAGACCCTTGTCACGACACAATTGAATGCGCCGCAAGCACTGGACGTAGTGCTCTACGTCTTCAGGACTGTGGAATGTTTCCTGCGCAACCTGGCTGGTGGGCTTCTTTTCGACCAGGCTCTTGTAACAGATGATCGCCTTGTGGGTGACGGAACGACCCATGTCGTGGATGGTACCGCGGCGTGGGATCAATTGACCGGTTGCACGTTCGTAATTTAGAACGTATGTTGATATACTATTAATGCTCATGTTTAGCAGGAGCGATACATCGGCGTGACCGAGCACCGCCCCTTGTTCATGAGCCTGCTGGAAGAGACGAACGATCTTGGCGAGGCGGGTTTCTAGCAGCGTTCCTTTGGCTTTCACTTTCTCGATGTCCTGGGCCGTAACCAAGTCGAGTACAACCGGCACGAGTCGAGTATCCTCGATGCGTTTGTTATGAGACGGCGGATCGTCAATCGCGACCCCAGTCCAGAGAACTTGCCCCGCCTTGAATTTGCTGCGCGGCGGGTGGAAGCGCTCGTAGAGTTCGTCGATTTTCTCGGCGAAAAGCCGACTAATCGTGGGACCGAAGATTCCCGGGAACTCGACGTGCAGCAGGTGGCACAGCGCGCTCTTGAAGGTCTTGCGATCGCTGGTCTCGTACGGATACGAGCCTGAGGAGCGGCGGATACCCATGGTCAACGCCCCCCTTTTTTGGAAGGAGCGTCTGGGTTCTCGACGCGTGACAGGATCTCTTTGATGCGCCGCCGTCCGGTGTGCTTGTCTTGGAATTCCCCGTAGAGTTTGCGGTAGGCGGCAATCAAGGGGCTGGAACGGCGCATGACGAAGGCAATCTCATCGTCAGCGTAGCCCTTGTTGACCAGCATGACTACACGTGCAAATGTTGTGATGTAGTTCTCGATGGAACCGAGAGTGTGGTACAGCCGCCGGGCGATCTCGTTGGGTTGATGACCCTGGAGAAAAAGGCGCACGGCCTGGACGCGGTGCGTCTGGCCCGGGCCGATGTCTTGCTGTTGCCCGCGGCTGGGGACTTCGATCTCGCGGCGGCGCAGGGCTTGGACGTCGCGGACGATGGTGCGAACTCCGCAGTTGAACAGACGGAACGCCAGGTCCTCGTAGCTGAGCAATCCTCCCTGCTCGCGGGCCTCAGCGGTGAGGCGGAGGATACGTGCGCGGCGGAGGCCTTCGACTCCGTACGCCAAGCGGATCTGAAAATCCTCGTGGCCGGCATCGAGCGTGAGCCGGACGGTGACTTTCTGGCATTGCTCCAACGGCTTGCCAGCGGGTTCGCAGGCGGCGATGACCAGCAGTTGGATCTGTCCAAGGCCGAGCTCGTGGTCGGCATCGTCGGGCCCAATAGGAAACACCTCCTTGACAGCCGCGAGAATCGCCTTGGAAACGAAGGGAGAGCAGTTGGCGCCTTGCTCGATGCGCCGTCGAAACATGCTGTCAAGGGTTTTGGCGTCGAGCCGTTCCCGACGAAGCTGATCGTCGATGGACTTGGTTCGAATCATGGGGTGTGCCTCCGGAGTGAAACCCAGTCTGTACACTAGGGGGTTTTGCTCCGAAAGCCAGGTGGCACAATACGGACAAACCAAGAAATCCGTCCCGCCCATCCTGATTCCAGCTCATCCGACCGGCGCGTTCCCCACGGCCAACGGCTGCCCCTTGCCGATCCGAGCCAGGTCGAACCAAGCCGACTGCGATCTGCAAGCTCGCACGTATCGTGCCCGTCCCCTCCTCCTCATTCCGCCTTCCCCACTCCCTCCTCGACCATAACTTTCCGCGCCCTCGCGCGACCAGCGCAGGCGCGAGGCGCGCCTGCATCAGGCTCGAACTCGACACCGGATCGCAGGCGGGGACGTTGCGCCTGCGCTGCATCTTCGGGAAAAAGCCGCTCGAGATTCCCGAACTCTCCATCCGCCGCTCCCTCCCCACTCCCCACGCGCCACCCGCCGCATTAAGCTCAATACCGTTGAAATAGGCGCAAGCCACAGCCTCTTGTTACCTTAGGTTTGTCAACAACCGAGGCAACAAGGAGGCTGCGACTCGCATGCATCAAGGACGATGCGCATTGCCGGCCGATGAGGCCGGACGGATTTTGGATCGACTGGCGGGACTGGAACAGGTTATCCGCCAAGAGGACATTCAACAAGCGCTGGCGGCCACCGGCCGGGTCAATTCGCGAAGGTGTTCGTTGACCCACGAGGTTATGTTGTGGGTCGTGCTTGCGATGGGATTGTTCACCGATGTGCCGATCCGACAGGTCTTCAAGCTCGCCCGGCGGCTACGCCAAGGTGAAGATTCTCCCCATCGCTCCAGCCTCTGCGTCGCACGTCAGCGATTAGGTGTTGAACCCGTGCGTTACCTGTTCGACCAAGTCGTTCATCCGCTGGCTCGTCCCGAGACACCGGGAGCGTTTTATCGCGGGTTCCGTTTGATGGGCATCGACAGCACCGTCCTCGACGTCCCCGACTCGCCCGCCAATGCGGCCGCTTTTGCGCGTCCTTCGGCGGGTCCACGCGGCGATGGGGCCTTTCCCCAGATCCGCAAGCTCAGCTTGGTCGAGTTGGGGACCCACGTCGAAGTCGCCATGGTCGTCGAGTCCTGCGACTGCGGCGAGCAAACGATGGTCGAGTGTTTACTTCCTCACCTGATTCCGGAGATGCTCCTGCTCAAGGATCGAGGGTTTTTCAGCTACAAACTATGGCGAAAACTGGACGAGCGGAAGGTAAAGGTATTGGCGCGGGTGACCAGCCGGCTGATCCTGCGACCAATTCGCACACTGGCCGACGGCTCGTATATCGCCAAGATTTACAAGAATGACTACGACCGGAGGAAAGACCGCGACGGGATCGAGGTCCGGGTGATCCGCTACACGCTGGACGACCCGCAACGGGTTGGGCACGGCGAGGAACATGTTCTGATCACGAATCTCCTCGATGAGGAGCTCTATCCCGCGATGGAGTTGATTCTCCTTTACCACGAACGATGGGAAGAAGAACTTGTTTTCGACGAGCAAAAGACCCACCAAGACCCGCGCCGTGCGACCAAACCAGCGCAGTTGCGGAGCGAGACGCCGACAGGGGTGATCCAAGAGGTCTATGCATTATCGCTGGGCCACTTCGTAATCCGGTCGCTGATGTTCGAGGCCGCCGCGACGGTGGACCTTGATCCGGATCGGTTGTCGTTCAGCGGCTGCTTCCAAATCCTGAAATGTCGCCTGCCCGAGTGTGACCACAAGACACCTGAAACGTTTGAGGCGTGGTACAACGGCTTGCTCTGGGAAATGCAAAAAGAGCGTACCGAGCCGCGCCGCAACCGGATCAACCCGCGCGTGATCAAGCGGAAGATGTCGAAATGGATGAAGAAGCGTTCACAGCATCGACGCCCTCCGCCGTTGAAGAAAACCTTTGCAGAGACAGTGCTTATGCTTCGTTAAACGGTATTGGCCCTAAAGGGCCGAGCCATTGGAAATCCGGTACAACCGCCGTGGCCCCGCGTGCG
>DASZIA010000146.1:0-11776 GCA_035949535.1 Planctomycetaceae bacterium
CGGGAAAATCTTGCAGATTGAGATGCCGCGGGTGCGGGGCATGGCCTTCAGCTCTGACCTGACGAGTCTGCCGGCGCCACACCGCCCGCGAGTGGCGGTCACGTTGGGCGACGGCTCGCAACTGACGGGTTGGAACGCGAATCGCGACCTGGGCGGTCCTTTGCGTTTGTCGTCCCTGTTGGCCTCGACGTTGGAGCTCCCGCTTTCCGCCGTTGCCGCGATTCGCTTCCTGGATGGGCGAACGACGTATCTGTCCGACCTCCAGCCCACCGAGAGCCGGCTGGCGCCCTACTTTGGCTCGGCCGTCGCAGCTCCTCCCAGCCGAGATCAGGCCGCGACTGGCGGACCGCTTTTGGTCCGGGGCAGGCAGTATGCGAAAGGACTGGGGACCCGCAGTTACAGTCAAATCACGTACGATTTGGGGGGACAGTTCCGTTCCTTTCAGGCGACCGCGGCGATCGATGACTATGCCGCCAGAAAAGGGAGCGTGCGGTTTGCCGTCGATGTGGACCGCTCGCGCGTCTGGACGAGTCCTCTCGTCACGGGCAGCTCGCGCCCCATTCCGGTCGGTCCGGTCGACGTAACCGGAAAGCGCCAGCTTACACTCATTGTCGAATACGGCGAGCTTGCCGACGTCGATGACTGGGCCGACTGGTGTGACGCAATCGTGATTCGCTAGAGCCAGTTTTGAATGCCCCAAATTTCCCATCCCCCGCGCCTCACTCACGCCGCGCGCGCGACACGGAAAACTGGGCAGGTGATTCGGGCCGCATCGCCGCGCGCTTGTGCGAGATTTGATCGGTCCCGGTGAGTTTTCGTTTCGGACGAGCCCGATCGGGAAGTCAGGTCTGGGCGGGGCTGGGTGCGTGTTGACACGGTTTTCTGGTCCCTGTAAAGTCCAGCGCCTAGCCCGTCGCGGCAATGGAATTGCCTCTCGGCGGGTCCGAAGGATCGGTCAGATTCCCAGGGTTGGGAGACGGCGTTGGCGCTCAGGGGGCGAGGGATCCTTGGGCTGACAGCACCATGCGCACTGATGCTCGGTTGCTTTCAGCCAGGACGGATGCCGTCGGCAACGCTTCCACCCGACGTTGAACCGGCAACTCCCCGCATGGTCAGTCGAACGCCCCTGTTGCCAGCGCCCGAATCGCAGGCCGCCATCGACGGTCGTTTCGATCCGTACGGGCCGACGACACTGGCGATCGATCCTTGGAAGCCGAGCGTTCCGGCACGGCACTGGAGCTACATCGTCCTGCACCACACCGCCTCTTCCCACGGGAGCGTCGAAAGCATTCATGAAGCCCATCTGCAGCGTCGGGACAAGAACGGCAATCCCTGGATGGGCATCGGCTATCACTTCGTGGTGGGAAACGGAAACGGAATGGGCGACGGCGACATCGAGCCCACCTTCCGCTGGCGGCAGCAATTGCAAGGCGCCCATGCGGGGGAAGACGAGCACAACAAACATGGCATCGGGATTGCTATCGTCGGCAACTTCGAGTTGGGACCGCCGAGCTCAGCGCAGATCGCCTCGCTAAGGCGTTTGACCCGCGTTCTGCGAGTTCGGTACGGCATCGAGCCGTCAAACATCATCAGACACAGCGACATCAAGGCTACTGCGTGTCCGGGAAAATACTTCCCGCTGGAAGAAATCGCCCAGGGGCGCACGGACCCGCTGCTGGGAGCGACCACGCCGAGCGACGACCCCTTGCGGGTCGCCGCAACGCCCACCGGCGACCGCTTACGAGTCGCCGCAATGCCGACGGACGACCTCTTGCGGGTCGCCGCCGAGGAAAGGAAACGTCCATGACGTCGTCACGGTTTTCCCAACCCACCCGCTCGGACGCCGAAACGCCGGAGTATCAATTCTCCGTCGCGGGTGAGCGCGCGTCCGGTTCGGATTCGTCCCCCGCCGAGATCATCCTTTCGTCCGAGACACAGACCCAAGTCTGCGACGATGCCTGTCGACGTCCGGCGCCGCAAGCCCATCCGTGCGGCGTGTTCGTCCCCGAGAACTATGAACCGAACTATGCCTACCCGCTAGTCGTGTGGCTGCACGAATCGGGCAAAAGCGAGCGGGACATCGCCGAAGTGCTGCCGATGATCAGCATGCGCAATTATCTGGGATTGGCGCTACGTGGAACGGCACGAATGAACGGCGATGGCGCCAAGACTTTCGGCTGGAGCCGCACTCGAAACGCCGGGATCGCGTTCGAGGAACAACTGCACGAGAGCGTCCGGCAGATGCGCCGAGATTTTCACATCCACACCGAGCGTGTGTTTCTGGTGGGCGCTGGTGAGGGTGGCACCATGGCTTGGGATCTCTTCTTGACGCGGCCCCAGTGGTTCGCCGGAGTGGCCGCCTTGGGCGGACGATTTCCGTGGGGTCGCCGGCCGTTGCGCCAATTTCGTGCGTTGTGCGGCAAACACGCGCTGATCGTCGCCGACGGGCAACACGCACCGAGCCACGCACAAGCCGAGCAGGTGGGTCGACTGCTCTACGCGGCCGGTCTCGAAGTCGCCGTCCGGGCCCCGGCCTCGGGCGGAGCCTCATCGCGGCCCCTCTTGCGCCAGGTCGATCGCTGGATTATGCGGTCAATCGGCGGCTGTTTGTAACCTCGTTCGAGCCGCGCAAGTAGCCAGCGATTTGTGCGGGCTAGCCGCGTTACGTTTTACCGGCACTCACGCAGCAGCCTGCATGAACCGCCCGCGGCGGGCTACTTGCCGACGAGCGGTGAGAGCTTGCCCGCAGCGTCGGCCTTGTAAACCTGGCCGGTCTTCGCCTGGGGGTTTGGGTCGGCAATCACGAGGCTGCCATCGTGCCAGGCCAGGCCGACCGGATTGACGAGCTGCTTGTCTGCGATCCAACTCTCCGGCTTGGCGCCGTTTGCGAGCTTCCAGATCGTTTTGGCGTAGCCGTCGCTGATATACACCGTTCCGTGTCCGTCGAGCGCGATGTCGTTGGGGAACTGGAACTGGCGATTCCCAACGACCGCCTCGACTTTCCGATCGGGCGAAACTCGGAAGAGTTGCCGCTTGGAGCGAGAGACGACCCACAGCACATCCTTGTCGTCGATGGCCATTCCACAAGGGGCCGGCACGTCAGCAAATTTTTCCGCCGCTCCCCCCGCAGGCGGAATCTTCCAAATGGCCTGGACTTCGAGGTCGGCGACGAAAATGTTCCCCTTGCTGTCGACCGCAATCGCCATTGGAATTCCGATGCCAGCCTGAGCGCCCTTCGTGAGAGGCGTGGGCTTGCCCGGCTCGTCAAAGCGGTAGACCTCGCGTGTGGCGGTGTCGCCCGCCAGAACCTTACCGTTGCGATCGATGGCCACGCAGCGCACGCGGCTCAGCGGCGAGCCGATTTTCTTGGTGGCCGTGAAGAACTTCTCGATGACCCCTTTCTGCACGACGACGATGCCCGGCAGCTTGAGATCGGCGACGTACACCGACCCATTCGCGGCCACAGCCGGCTTGAGGGGATAATGAAATTCCTCGGCCGCCAGCCCAATCGAGGCACCGAAACACAGGATGAGACTCGCCGCTCCGCCGACTCGCAGACCCATGAACCCAGGCTCCCAACCGTCAAGCTATCCGAAATTGGATGATTTCCGCGTAAAACTGCGCTCAACCCAGAATAGCCGTTCGGTTTGCCCAGGAGCAATGCTCTGGACATCCGCGCGCCTCGCTCGACGCCAGCAATCCGTCATCAGGGTGAAGGTTTGCTCGGCGGCGATTGGGTCACGGTCGCGTTCTTAGACGGATTGAGCACGTTGACCGGCACGCCTGTGGTCCAGAGGACCCGCAGCACGTCGGCCGTGTCTTTCTTGCCGATGCCGAAATGCGTCACCGGCCTTTGTACGATTTGTGTCTGGGAGAGTCCTTTGATCTTCAAACACAACGTGGAGCCCAGTCCAAAAGGCGGCACGCGGTTATGAACTGGAGTGGTGCCGCTCGCGGGCGCGCCGGCGAGACGCACGTCGATCCAGTTGTTGGCGTTGCCTCCCTCATTCCGCAGCAGCGCCAGGCGCCCGCCGATATTTCCCGAGGCGGACTGCACCATGACCAGATCGCTGTCGCCGTCTTGATCGAGGTCGCCGAAGTCGGCTGAGGAAATCGCTCCGCTCCTGAGCGCGGAAGGCAAGACTTCGTCGGCAGGCTCGAAATGCCCTTCGGCGCTTCCATGAAAACATCGTGCAGCCTCCCGGTTCCAGGCGATGAGGTCCGGGCAGCCGTCGTTGTCGTAGTCGAAGACCAGAACGTGATCGAACGGAAACTCGGAGATCGCTTCCACGCCGATCGTCTCGACACGGCCGTGCTCGGTCGTTGAAGTCAACAGCAGGAACATTCCGTGCGGATTACTCGTGAGCAAATCCCACGATCCATTTGAGTCCGCATCGAGCACGGCGAGCGACGTCGCCGACTGAATCTCGGTATCCTTCATCCGGAAGGATTGCCCGCGGAAACGGGCCAAGCCGCGACCCTTGAAAAACGCCATGGCCGTCGGCGATTGCGACGGCGCAGCCGTGCCCGGCATCAGCAGATCGACATCGAGATCATTGTCCCAATCCACGGCCGTCAACGAGCCCGCCCCGACTTCAATCTGCGAAAGTCCCGAACGAGCGGTGATGTCGCGGAAGTGTCGGTTCCCCTCGTTGCGTAACACGCGGAGCGTCGCGGCGGCGGAATTAGAAGCCTGGCAGGCGACGACCAGGTCGATAAGACCGTCATCGTTGACGTCGAGGGCCACCATCGACAGTGCGTTTTTGGTGGCGTCTGCCAACGGCGGCGCCGCGACAGGGTGCAGCGTTCTCGTGGGGCCGATTTGCCCCGCTTCTGTACGGCTCTCGATCACCTGCAACCCGCCCGGTCCGAAGACGACAAAGTCGGTCGAAGGCACATGGTCGCCGAGATCCAGCGCTAGAAAATGGGTGTACGCGCCGCGGGGTAGCGGAACCGATGCGACTGCCACCGAGAATTCGCTTTTGTTGGGGTAAAAGGTAAAGGTTTCGAGCGATTCAGCGCGGAGTACGGCGATGTCGACTCGTCCGGCACCCTCGAAGTCGAGAAAGCGAGCTTCGAGCGCGTCGTTGATTGCCGCGAGCGGTCCCGACAGCGGAAGTTCTTGAAAATGCACCGGCTTTCCGGCGGCGAGGAGTCGGCGGTCGATGTGATGCCTTTGGTAATAGGTGTGCGAAAAATCGGAGACGATGTGCCAGGATAAATTGGGCTCGATGCGGCTGCGATCTGCGTTCACTTCGGGCAGCGCTCGAGCCATCTTTTCGATGGCCTCGACCCTGTTCGTCACTGTCTGCCAGCTCACCGCTTTCGCCGACAATTGGGCTTCGTTCACCAATCGCGCGAGACGATCGGCCACCTCGCTTCCCTGCTCGGCCAAAATGGGGAGCAGCAGGCCTCGGACGCGAGTCAACTGGTCGCCGATCTTCGCGTCCTTGCGACGCACTTGCACGTTCAGCCACTCGAGCTGCGCATAGAGATTATCCGGAGCCAGATCCTTGAGCATCTTCAGCGTGCCTTCGCTGTCCGCGAGATCAGCGGGCGTTCCCGCGCTGAGCTGGGCCTGATACAACTCGCACCACTGGACGGGGTCGCCCGGCGCGGTTCCAGCCGCAATGTGTTGCTCGAAGACCCGCACCTTGGCGGAGTGCCGCGCTTGGCCGAGTTTGCCCGCCAGGTAATGTCGGATCGACGACTTGGGCTCCATCGCGTTTTCGAGGTTGACCGCGGTTTGCGCCCGGTCGAGCGCCTCCTCGTATGCGTTGGAGTCGCCCTTGAAATCCATGGCTTGTACGGCCAGCAGCCGCTCGATCGTAAAGTTGCGGCCAATCGGGTCGCGAGCCCCGGCCGTCGCCAGGTTGAGCAACCCGGCATCCGCGCGCGCGAACTGTCCGTTTTCGAGATCGGCGAGCGACTCGTTCTTGACGTCGATCAGGTGTTCGGCGGCCTTCGTATCGCGAGTCTGCCTGGCTTTGGCCTCTTCGGCCTCCTTGGCGATTTCTTCCGGCGGGCGACCGCGATTGAACCAGGCATAACTGCCGGCTCCAATCGCGCACAGCGACAGGACAGCGAGTGCGAACAGGACCTTTCGAGAGAACTGCATTCTGCGTGAACCGAGACGAACTGAGTCAGCCGGAGAGGGGAAAACGAGGGCGAACCCTCAACATAGACGCGCGACTGGGGAAGAGTAAAGCGGCCGCTCTGGGGACTGCGCTGCCGTTCGACCTGCGGACACGTAATCTTGCGATGCCGGTCATCCTGCAGCCGGAACAGCCCCATCCAGGCTTCGGAGAGCCTTCTGCGACGGCTCAAATTCGGGATTTTCCTGCAACGCTGCGCGGAATTTGGCCTTGGCCAACTCGACTTGCTTCTGCTGCAGGTAGATTTCGCCCACCCTTTGATAGGCCAAGACACGCTCATCCTTCGTTCGAGCGTTCGCACAAGTTGCCTCAAAACAGGCGGCCGCTTTGTCCAGCTCTCCGCGCCTGAGATACAGGTTGCCCAACATCAGGTATCCGTCGGCGAAACTCGGATGGCGCTCGACCACGTGTTGCAGCAGATCGAATGCTTCTTGTTGCCAGCCGTACTTGGCGAGCGAGGCCGCGGCTCGCGCCTGGGCGCCCAGATTGTCGGGAACCGCCTCGGCAATGTTCTGTTCGCGTTCGAACTGAGCGACGAGCATGCTCTCGCGGGCTGCGTCGTCCTGCGGCGCAAAGGCTGACTCCGAGAGTTCCCCAAACGACAGCCAGCCGACCACGAAAAGAAGCGGAGCGCATTTGAGAAGATGGATCCATTCTCCGCGGCCGACTAGCGGGGCCGGCGTCGGGCCGTCTCCGCCACTTAGCCCAAGTCCAACGCGCGTCGATTTCTCTCGCACCTTCCAGATAAACCCGTCGTAGTAGTAGTGCAGGATGGTCGACGCCCAGACGAGGCCCATCAGAGTCCGCTGCAGCGCATCGTCGTGCGTCGCCCGATTATGCACGAAGCCATAGATCCCGTAGGCGAACACGAGACCGATGTACAGCGACAACATTCCCGGGCCGCGACGGAACATGAACTTCATAAACGCGCCGAGGTCGGGCGTCGCGTGCACGCGGCGGCAGTTGTACAGCCACACGATCGCCAGGTACTGCACGTCGTGGAAAATCTCGAACAGGGCGACGCCCAAAATCGCATTCTCGACGTACACCATCGCAAACCACCAAAAGCCGATGCCGTTGGCTAACAGCAAGAGCTTGATGGAATTGGGGACCGGCCCGTTGTTCGCGCGCCCTCGGTACGTTTGCAGTGCGTGATTGGCGAGAAACCCGATCAGCACGACGATCGAGAGCGCCAGGCAGACCCAGCGGAACAGGTGGACGTAAGTCGGCGGAATCAGCGGGCCGCCCGAGGTGTACCACAGCTCCAGGAAGTCGGACATCTTGCTGGTCGAGAAGACTTGCGCGGTGGCAAACCAGCACGCGCAGAGCAGCCAATCCCAATAAGCCGTCAGCGGCGAAATGCTGCCGACCTTCGCGTCGTAAATGCGGGCGAATCCGTAGAGCTGCATCAACCCGTGCCAACAGCCCCAGATCAAGATCACCAGCGTCAGCGTGTGCAGGTGGTATTGAGCCACCGGAATCGCCACGGCCAACAGCAGCACCGGCGCAACGAGAAACCGCGCGCGAAACCGCCGAAACAGCTCGCGGTCGCCGTAAGCCCGAATCATGCCGGGAAGGTGGTGCCCCAAGGCCCCGAACGAAAACACCAGGACGCCGATCGTTTTGGCCTCAACGCCAACCCACGGCGATTGCAGAAGAAAGACCAAGGGCACGATCAAGAGCGGCGTCGCCACGAAGAGCAGCAGATCCGACCACAGATTCAAGATCCACCGTCCGGGCGCTGGGCGCGCGGCGGTTCCTGAGGATGCTGTACGAATCGGCTTTTGAAGCGACGTGGTCGTCATCAATCTTCCCGCCTGCGGACTGCTCAATATGCCAGTCTACAACCTGGGAGATCGCGAGCAAAGTTCCGCTTTCGCGCATTGTAGCGCCGCGGCTCGCCCCAGCACGCCGATCCTGAGTCGGCACGACGCTGGGCGACGCGCGAAAGCTCGCGGAATCGCGCGCTTCAACGCACACTGTCTGCTGGCGTCGACAAATCGTCGCACTCGAATCGACTCTTTGAGCCGTTGCGATTTGCCTCCGCGCGTAGAGAATCGCCTATTGCGACGCTGCGGAACGCCGATCCCGGAAGAGTGCCGGTGCTGATTGGGCGCAAGAGCGAGCTTGCAGACGAAGCGCGCCGAGAGATTTCGAGGTCGAAGACTTAATGCTGTTCACGAAACGCTCGCAAGTCCGAGCATTTCGAGGGGCACTTGGGACGGACAGAAATTTTACGCAAGTCTCAGTAAAAATACTTATTTTTTAGTGGAAAAAAGCGGCAAATCTGCCAAACTGGGGCGCTTAGCTGTGGGTGAAGGGTTAGTCGTTTCGTTATCGGACAGGTCGTTTGTCAGACAGAGGCGATTCCTCGCGCCAAATTATCCGCGCGTTTGGGCATTGCTAAAATTTCATCATTTCTTTGGAAAGGGACGAAGATGAGAGTTCGGAGGAAAGGGTTCACGCTGATCGAGCTGCTGGTGGTCATCGCCATCATTGCGGTGCTGATCGCGCTGTTGCTCCCAGCCGTGCAAGCCGCGCGCGAGGCGGCCCGTCGCACGCAGTGCCGCAACAACCTCAAACAAATCGGGCTGGCGCTCCACGGCTATCACGAACTCAACAAGCAAATGCCGATGGCGCTCCCTGTCTTGTACAACGCCTGCTGCCACTGCGTCTGCAGTTGCGGGATCGCGACGGGCTGGTGTTGCGGCCACGGTGGTGCATGTGGCGGCCCGTTTCTCGGGCCTGCGCGCAACGATATCAATCTGCACGTTTGGCCCGAGACCTTGCTGGCCTTCATGGAAGCCAACACCGTCTACAAGAAGATCTGCTTTAACGCCCCGAACTTTTCACCGATCTGCCTGGCGGGGAAATTCCCGTGCGGGCAGAATTACACGTATAAGAATTCCGGCGTCGTCAAGTATCCCAACCCTCCCGGTTGCTCCTGTCCATTACCGTGCGATCCATGCGCCGCGACGCGACCGACCGCGCAGGTGATTCCTTCCTATGTCTGTCCTTCGGCGCCTCGGGTGAACAACCCGTTCGCCGAGCGCAATCAATGCTGGGAGTGCTGCCAAGGCTGTCTGGGCAATTTCACGCGACTGACCGGCGCCCTGGATTACGCCGGTTGGTGCCGCATGGGCGGGAACCTTTGGAACTACTACCGCTACGCGAGAGGCACGCCGAACCTGTGCAAATGCGGGAAGGATAAGACTGGGCGGCAGGCCATCTGGGCCGACTCTTTTGTCGGCCTGTCGTTCGATCAGGTGACTGACGGCCTATCCACGACGATCTTCTGCACGGAAGTTGCGGGCAGACCCGACTATTGGACGCGTGCCGGCAAGCAGCCGTTGCCGACCGCAATCAACACCTTCAATCCCAACCCTGGCGGCAGCTGGACCTCTGAGCACGTCGCCGACGAGGATATGGGTGGGTCCGATTTCACCGGTCTCACCAAGGGCAATTGCAACAGCCCAACAGCCTGCCCGGCTCCGATCTGCTTCTTTAATTGCAGCAATGAAAAGGGTACCAGCGGTGTCTTCAGCTTCCATCCCGGCTCGGGCGGGGTGCTGATGTTGGACGGCTCGGCTCACATGATCAGCGAGAACATCGGGGTGCTGGTGTTCGGCGCCTTGCTGACGCCGCGCGGCCGCGAGCCCGTGACCGACAATTACTAGACCGACACGCCGACAGGGGAAGCCTTCGATCGAATTTCAGGTTGCGGCTGCCCTCGGGAAATGCATTTCCTGAGGGCGGCCGCGTTTTTCTCCATTGAATTTGCGCCCGCACAATTGGAGTTTATGAGTTTATGATGTCGGTTATGGGTCGGAGTCACCTTCTTTCAGTTTTCGGGAGGAGTGTCGGAATCGCCGCGGCGTGCGCTTGCGTGGTCGCCGTCGGATGCAACAGACAGCAGTCAACAGCCGACCGTATTAAAGAGGCGGCCGAAAGCTCCGGCATCAAACTCGCGACCGTCTACCCGCTTGCCGGCACGGTTACGGTCGACAATCAGCCCGCGGCTCTCAAGTCGAGGAAATGGAGCGTCGTGGTCATGGCGTCCGACGCTTCTAAACCGAGTGGTGCCGCCGTCGGCCCGTTCGTGACCGTCAGATCGGACGGAGCATTCGAGTTTCCCGACGGCGGAATCCCGCCCGGAAAATATGTGCTGCTCTTCGCCGCATTGCAGCGGAGCAAAAAAAAGGGGTGGGTCGGTCCCGACGCGTTGAACAACCTCTACAACGACCCGGACGTTAACGGGAAAAAAGAGCAATTCACAATCGATCACCAAGCGCCGGGTAAGACCAACTACTCGTTCAACTTGAGCGTCGCGGGCGAGACTCCCGTCGCCGCGGCGGGTCCCAGGGCGCTGACGCACATTGCGGACTGATTGATGCCGCCAAACCTCTCGGCCTGACGCGAGCGTGAATCGGCGGTTTGACACCCGTTGAATGGCTTCGCTATACACGAACTCAGGTGTCGCTCGCCGCCGTCTCACGTCCGTTTGAGTCTCCGCTCCTCGCGCAGGCCCGCTCTCGATGCGTCGCGCCGTCATTGAAGCCCTGCTGTTGGCTGCACTGGCCGGCGGTGCGCTCTGCGGCCGGACCGTCGCCGACGAGGGTCTTCTTCCCGGCCACTCGCACTACGGCGAAGCTTTTGATCGCGGTCCGCGGCACAGCGCTTCCCTGATGGGCGGGACAGGAAAAGTCCATTTTCCCGTGACGTCGAAGGACCCTCGCGTCCAGAAGTTCGTCGAGCAGGGGATCGGACAGGTTCACGGGTTCTCGTACTACGAGGCAGAGCGTTCCTTTCGGCAGGCAGCCGCGATCGATCCCGTGTGCGGCATCGCCTATTGGGGCATGTCGCTCGCCAACCAACGCAACAAAACCCGCGCCCGGCAGTTCGCCGCCGAGGCCGCCAAGCACAAGGCCGGCCTGTCCCTCCGCGAGCAGATGTATCTCGACGCGCTCGGAAAGGACGCCGGCTATCAAGCTTTGATCGGCAAGTACCCCGACGATCTCGAAGCCAAGGCATTCGAGGTCTGGCGTCTCTGGCACAAGCTCGAATCGGGCGCGGGGCAGCCCGCCGACAAAGAGAATGCCTTGAATCTGGCCCATGAAATTCTCGCAGTCGATCCGCTGCACCCCATCCATCACGGCGTGATCCATCTCCTCGACGACGCAAACAATTACCGCGCAGGGCTCGACTCGGCGGCCAAGTCCGGCGAGTCGGCGCCGGCCATCGGCCACATGTGGCACATGCCGACTCACATTTATTTCCCGCTCAAGCGCTACGCCGAGGCGGCGTGGCAGCTGGAAGCGGCGCTGCGCACCGAGAACGCGCGAATCCTGCGGGACCACATCCTGCCCGACCAGGTCGAATTGTACGCTCACAACAACGAATGGCTCGTGCGAACCCTGATGCATCTGGGCCGCGTCCACGACGCACGGCAAATTGCGCGTCAGATGATCGACCAGCCGCGACATCCGCTGCTCAACGTGCTCGAGCCGCCCGAGCAGGAAGCTTCCGCCGAGGAAAAAAAAGAGAAACCGAAGGAGGCGCATGGCTCGAGCGCCTATTACGGCCGCGAGCGATTGCTGCAGCTCTTCCGCCGCTACGAATAC
>DASZIA010000147.1:0-70205 GCA_035949535.1 Planctomycetaceae bacterium
GCACGTCCGCGGGGCCGGGACCTACGAAGGCGGAGTCGAGCGCCCAAGAGTGAAAGTGACGCTGGCGACCGGACTGCCTCGCGAATTATGCGAACGCATCGGCCTTGGCTACCGGGATCCGGCATCGATCGACGTCGAGGCTTTCGCGGGTCGCGAGGACGAAGGTGTTCTCCTCGTTCGGAAAGCAGGGGAGCAACTCTATCGCCTGCAGGACGACCCCGGCTCGCGATCGTCCGACGCGGTGCAGGATCCAGCACTCGAACTCCCCGCTTTTGACACGCAGTCCACTGCCAGCAGCAAAGGGAGCCTGTGACGGTCGATCTCAAGCCGCGGATGGAGTTCGCGCTCGACGTCGCCAAAAAGGCGGGCGAGCTGATCCTGGGCTATTACCAGTCGAAATCGCTGCAGGTCGAGAGCAAACGCGATACGTCGCCGGTGACGGCTGCCGACCGCGAGGCTGAAGCTTTGATCCGCACCAGTATCGTCCGCGAATTTCCCGGCGATGGAGTGATGGGAGAGGAACTCGGCACCTTTCCGAGCGCCAATGGCTTCAATTGGATTCTCGATCCGGTCGATGGAACAAAATCCTTCATCCACGGCGTGCCGCTCTTCGGCACGCTGATCGGACTGGAGGTCGAGAATCGCCTGGTGCTGGGAGTTTGCCGGTTCCCGGCTCTGAACGAGGTCGTCTACGCGCAACAAGGCGAAGGAGCTTGGTGGCGGAGTGGCAACGGCCGCGAACGCCCGGCCCATGTGTCGCGCGTGGTCCGCCTTTCCGATGCGCTTTTGTGCATCACCACCATCAGCGGTTTCCAGCGCATCGGCCGGTACGAGACGTTTGAGAAATTGCGGTCGACGGTGAAACTGACCCGCGGCTGGGGAGATTGTTACGGCCACGCACTTGTTGCAACGGGTCGCGCGGACGTGATGATCGACCCGTTGATGAATCCCTGGGACGCGGCCCCGTTCATTCCCATCCTGCAGGAGGCGGGTGGGCACTTTCTCGATTGGGAGGGGGAGCCGTCGATCTACTCGGGCAACGGCATCTCAGTCAATGACGCGCTCAAGGATAGCGTGCTCGATTTGCTGCACCCCGAGCGGTCCTAAATCTAAGAGAGGCCCACCGCCACTCCCCGCGCTTATGCGGCAGATCGCAGGGCGCCCGGAAGGATCGGATTCGACAGGAACGGAATCACGAAGGGCCCCACCGCTCCCGGTGCTGCCCCGTTCCAGCGGTGTTCAGCGATCGATTGCAGCACACGCTCGGCGGTCCGCATTGCGGCCAGCGCTGCTTGACCATCGACACGGGGCGTTCGGCGTTCCAATACGCAATCGGCAAAGCTCGACAGCTCTGCGGTGAGCGCGTCGGCTGCAGAAACTGCCGGGCGTTCGATTCGCACATATTCCGTGAAGATCTCCGCCTTGAGGCAATCGATTTCGGCTCCAGGCTGTCGGGCACGTTCCAGCACGCAGTCGCCGGCGAGCAGCCGCTCGGTCGGCGCATAGCGAATCACTTCCCGCGACGCCATGTCGACGCTGACGCAACCAGTCTCGGACCAAATCTGCATTGCGCGGCGGGTCGTGGGGCTCACACGGTTTGCTGCCAGATCGGCGATACAGCCGTTCGCAAAAGTGAGTCGCGCTTGGGTGCAATCCTCGTTTTCACCGAGGATCGAGACGCCGAACGCGTCGATTTGGTCCGGCGTCGCGCCCACCAGGTCGAGGACGAGGTCCAGGTCGTGGATCATCATGTCGAGCACGACGCCGATATCCGTCGACCGAAAGGCGTAGGGGCTGAAGCGCTCGCAATGAATGTATTTCGGATTGTGGACGAGCCGCCGCGCTTCCTGAAACGCGGGGTTAAATCGCTCGACGTGTCCTACCTGCAGGGTCGTGCCGCTGCGCTCTGCGGCCTCGACGATCTCGCTCGCTTGCGCCGCGGTGGACGCCAATGGCTTCTCCACCATTGCAGCGATCCCGCGCCCCAGAAACGCCAGCGCCACCGCATGGTGGCCCATGGTCGGGACAGCGATCGAGACCGCATCAACCTGGCCGAACAATTGTCGATAATCCGAGAGCCAGCGCGTGCCGCAAGCGTCTGCGACCGCGCGTCCCCGTTCGGGACTGGTGTCGGCGACGGCGATCAGTTCGGTCGAAGGGAGCTGTGAATAGATGCGCGCATGGTGGCGCCCCAACGCCCCCGCTCCAACGACCCCCACGCGGAGCCGAGTCATGCGGCCCTCCGGCTGATCGCCGGCTCGGTGACCGGTCCGACCTGGTTGCGATAAATCTCGCGAGCGCGGCCCATTTTTCCGCGGCGCTGTTTCTCGAGGAAATTCAACAGAGTCGACAACTCGAACGGAAAGATGCCGTCGAGCTGCTCCGCCAATTCGGCGCGGACCGCATCGAGCGGCTTCATGTCGCGATAGAGCAGCCGATGGGCCCGCTTAATGATGTCGATTGATGCGGCGGTGATGCCGGCGCGGCGCATTCCGACGATGTTGATCGTGTTGATCACCGGGTTGTCGGAACCCGACGCCAGCATAAACGGTGGAATGTCATGGGGGACGCGGCAGCCCCCGCTGACGAACGAAAGCATGCCGACGGTTGAGAAGTGATGCACCACGACGTTGCCCGAGATAATCGCACCGTCTTGCACGTGAACGTGTCCCCCCAAGAGGCAGCCATTCACCAAGATCACGCGGTTCTGCACATGGCAATTGTGTCCCACGTGGCAATTGGCCATCAGCAAATTCTGGTGACCGATGCGGGTCGTGTGGTCTTCTTTTTGTGCACCACGATTGATAGTCACGCCTTCGCGAAAAACGTTTTCATGGCCGATTTCCAGACGGGTCGGCGCCCCTTTGTATCCGGCATCCTGAGGCTCGCCGCCAATCGCAGCGCCGGGGAAGAAGCGGTTGCGTTCGCCGATGGTTGTGTGGCCCGTGATTGAGACGTGCGACAACAGTTCGCATCCATCGCCCAGCGTGACGTCGGGACCCACCGAACAAAATGGGCCGATTTCAACGTTCTCGCCGATCTGGGCCCGCGGATCGACGTGTGAAAGTTGCGAGATCTTGGTCGTCATGTCCCACGTCCTGCAAAGACCTGATTCAGGCGGCCCTCCTGTGGCCGGTCTTGGTTTCGTCCGCCGCGACGGACAACATTTTGCGAACCAGTTCGCGGTTCAGATGATGCCCCGATCGATACGCACAGAAATGCCCGTGGATTTCGCAGCCCAACAAGGCGAAATCGCCCAGGCAATCGAGAATCTTGTGGCGGGCAAATTCGTCGGCAGCCCGCAGAGCGTTGTCGATCGGCCCGTTCGGACCGATCACCAGGAGATCCTTCGCGCTTGTCCGCGCTCCGTATCCGGCAGCCCGGAGCTGTAGCGCTTCTTGCTCGAGCACAAACGTCCGACAGAAGGCCAATTCGCTCAGAAAGCTTTCGGGCGTAATCTCGACAGTCAGCTCCTGCACGCGGATCGGCGAACGGGGACCGTAGTCGAGATGGTAGCTGATCGCCAGAGTCGGCCGTGCGACGGGCCGGTAGGTAATTTCGCTTCGATCACGGCCATATTCGGCGGTGATTGAGGTCGGCCCGCTTACAAATAGCCGCCTTGGGCTGGACTGTTCGACGGCGCCCACGGAGAGAATGGCCTCGGCAAATGCCAGAGCCGATCCGTCCATGCCCGGAGGTTCCGGAGCGTCGAGCTCGACCAGGCAGTTGTGAATTTGCAGCCCGGCCAGGCAAGCCATCACGTGCTCGATCATTTCGATCGAGGTGCCATTGCGGGCGATGGCCGTGCGGCGCTCCCTCGGGACCGCGTATTCAAGCCGGCCCGGAATGGGTGCGGTTCCCGGGCAGTCCGTCCTCTGGAACTGGATGCCGGTTCCGGTCGCGGCGGGAAGGAAGCGGAGCGTCACATCGCGTCCGGTGAGAAATCCGACTCCGCGGACTTCTACCGAGTTCCGGATCGTCCGCTCCCGCCGGCCCTGCATCCCCTGTCCTTCAAGTCGTGCAATATTCGTGCGGAAGCGAGCGGCGCTCCTCAGGTCCGACTGTTTGCCGAAGTCATTCCCGCAGAGTGACCGGAGCGCCGCTCCCGCCAACTGGCCGTTTTGACCCGTCTACTACCGAGCGGCGCCGTTGCCTTCGGTTGCCGGAGCCGCCGCCATTCGACCGTAGCGGTTGTTGAGGAACGTGCAGATCGCGCTGGTGATGTCTTCGCTCGGGCGATAGTAAACGACCTGTCGGTTCAGGCCGCGCATCACGTCTTCCGGGTTTTCCTGCCCATTGAGTTCGTCGGCGCTGAAGCGAAGCACGAGAGTGAACTTGAAGTGCTGAGCGTACCTCTCCACAGCATCGGAGACTTCCAGATAGATCGTCTTGTAGATCTGGGCTTCTTTGCGGATCAGGTCACGCTGCTGGCCCTTGCGGAAGGCTTCGGCCTGCGTCGTGTGGGTCAACAGAGTCTTTTCGACTCGGGAGTATTCTTCAGTCCCTTCCTTGTAGCCTTTCAGCTCAGCCGTTTCCTTTTTGATCTGCTCAGTCATCGCCTTGAATTTGTCTTCGGACTTGGTGAGCTCTCCTTTGAGCTCGTCCCGCATCGCCTCGAATTTCTTGTAGCTCTTGAAGACGCGGGCCATATCGATCAGGCCGATTTTGTGCGGGGACGCTTCGACCGCGGGGCTCGCGTTCCCGTCGCCGCGCAACGCGGCCGAGGAAACGAGGCCGGCGAACAGGACAAACACCGTGGCTTTGACGACGAGTTTTTTCACGGCCTGTGCACTCCTTTGCCTGCCGAAGAGCCCCACTCCGGGGGCCATGCGAGAGACGGGGGTTTGGGATTTGAGATCTGAACAGATGTCCGTTGGCGGTCGGCGGAGAATCCGACGCGGCGGGGAATTTTGCAAACCGGCCGAATCTCGTCAAGATGAAGTGCTGGACCCATCCTCTCGGACAAGGATTAGACGGACAATCGCTGGGGTCGCGCGCGTACGTCGACGTGTCACCGGTTCGCCAAGCGCAATTCTCGATTTTTTGGGAATTTGCAGCTTTTTCTCGTTGACAAAGTGAAACGCCAAGTGTGAGATGGCATCTGAACCGTTCTGTGTCAAATCGCACACTTCTGGCTTCTCCTCCGACTGCTTGGGAACTCTTAATTTCATTCAGTTTCTGCCGGTGAACCGCCGGTAATGACAAGCAGAGTCAGGACTTCCGGAAGATCGATTGACGCGTGGGTTCTTTTAGGGGTCGGTTCGTTGCTGGCCCAGTATTTCCACGTCGTACTCTGAAAGAGAAGGTGAGCGCATGTTGGGACGTAAGAAGGGGTTCACGCTAATTGAGCTGTTGGTCGTGATCGCGATTATCGCGATCCTGATCGCATTGCTCCTCCCGGCCGTGCAGGCGGCTCGTGAGGCGGCCCGCCGCACCGAATGCAAGAATCACATGAAGCAGCTTGCATTGGCGTGCCACAATTACCATGACACCAATTTTATTTTCCCCTGCGGCTGGTTGGCTGAAAACCAAGCCTCTTGGGGAATGCTCCTGCTGCCCTACGTCGAATTCCGTCCGATTTTCGATCTCGTGAACTTCAACGTCATGATGAGCGACACCACGGGCGCCGCGCCGAATCGCAACCTCGATCAGGTCGCGCTTCCGCTGGCTCTGTTCAAGTGTCCGTCGTCCGGCGACGTCAACGCAACCAGTGTGGCCCGCTGCAGCGGTGGCACTACGGGCAATTTGTTCGGTGCTGCTGGCGATACGATGGACCGCGGATATCTTGGCGCCGTCTCCGACTATCTGGCCAACTCCGGTATGCCGCAGCTGGCTGCCACGCCCCCGACGCCCGGCCTCTCGGACGGGATTGGGGCCTTCAACGCCGGACAAAATGTGAACACCATCAATCCGTTGGTGAACCCTCCGGTTGACAACGGCGGTGTGATGTTCCAGGACAGCCGCATTCGTATTGCGGACATCTCCGACGGAACGACGAATACCGCGCTCATCGCTGAGCACAAGGGTGCGACGTGCTCAACCGGTTCGACGAATACGATCTGCACGGAGGCTTCCGGTACGACTTGCTACGCGTACTGGGCCAGTGCGGACGGGACTGGCGGGGCAGGCGCTGCGGAAACGTCAGGTAACACCGTGGCTTCCGACGTTTGCTTCACCCCGCTGTTCGGAATCAACGGCAGCGGACTCGGCTGGAGCGGCACGGCGACGATCCCGCCCAGCGCGACCGTCTTCCGCGTCGGCTATCCGGGCGACATCAGCTCGCAGCACGAAGCGGGTGCCCAGATTGCCCTCGCCGACGGCTCGGTTCGCTACGTGAGCCAGAGCATTCAGGCCATCGGCAGCGCAACCGCTCTGCCCGTCCTGTACCTGCTCTGCAACCGTTCCGACCTTCAGGTCTTCACGTTGCCACAGCAATAACTGGCAACGCGACGACCGTTTAAACGGTTGTTAGCTTGATCTCGACTGCGACCGCCCCAATTGGGGCGGTCGCTTTCTTTTATCCTTGGGGCGCCAGTGCATTAGCACGGTCACGGCATCCACAGTCGGTTTGAAGACAGGGCCGCGCGAGCCATTCGCCGCGCCTTGATGCGGAGGTAAGGGGGCACGTAGCGCCCGCGGTGACCGATCTGTCCTGGAGCGGCTGCGGCGTCGGCTCGAATTGGCTCGACTAGGTCTTCGATCGTAAAGCCAGCCCGACACAGCCCGCCAACCAACTCCCCCCAGGGGTGAAGGAACTCGACGGTGCCGGTTTCCCGATACGAGCGGTCCGGAACCGGTGGCAGCGGACCCTGATGGTTGAATTCAATTCCCATGACATAGCGGTCCCGGTCGTCTCGGTGCGTGACTTGAAGGCTCGCTGGCTGCTTATGCTGGCTGATATAGAGCCCTCCGGGGCGAAGGAGTCGGGCCACTTCCTGGTAAACGGTCACGACGTTCGGCACATAGCAGGTGCTGACGGGCTGGTGGACGATATCGAACGCGGCCTCATCGAGAGTTCCGAGATCATCCATCGACGCCTCGACCAGCCGCACGTGCAGGCCCCGCCGCGTCGCTTCGCGCTCGTCGAGCTTGAGCATGACAGGGCTGAGATCGACCACCGTCACCCGAGCGCCGGCCGCCGCGTACAAAATCGCCTGCCAACCTCCGCCCGAAGCCAGGCACAGCACGTCGAGTCCCTGGACTGACTTAGGCAGCCACCCGCGCCCGTCGAGCGTGTCGAGCGCATTGCGACACTCCTCATCGGTGGCGACCTTCGCGAACACGCTCCCTTCCTCAGCCAGACGATTCCATGCCATCCGGTTTTGGGCGCGCGACGCGGCGATTGCTGCCTGCATTTCGATTGCCTTTGACGACAATTCACTCGGTCTCCGGTGCATTCGCCCCCGAAACGCTGCTCCGCGATCGCGCAAGGAAACCGATTGTTGCGGCGAAGACGTGTCTCCGCATCGCGACTCAGGTCTGGCGGGTCACGCTCGGCGTGCCGCTCATCGTCGCCTGGCCGACGAGGGCCGAAGTGAAACCGATCAGGTCCCCTTTTTCCCGAGCCGCCTCGCGAAACAAATCCAGCCGACCCGCTTCTTCGCAGAGTTGGGCGAATGAGAATCCGCTCGACTCGTCGAGATCGCGCAGATGTTCAGCCGCGAGCAGCGCCGCATCTTCCAGTGCGCCGACCCGCACCAAGAGATCGACCAGCACGTAGGCAATCAGCCGGCGGTCGTCCGTTTCCGTGGCGACGCTCAGGCGGTCGCGAAAATAGTCGAGCGACTTCTGCCGATCCGAGCCCGCAAGCACCCTGAAAAAGTGAAGGTGAGCCTTGTAGTAGTCGTCAAACGGCGGATCGGCCGGATACTGAAATTGCTCTGACAGCCGCCGGCCATACTCGCACAACTCGATGGCTTTCTCTAGCTGCGGGCTCTCTGGATTCAAAAAGCGGGCGAAGCGGACGACGGCCCCCAGATGGGAGACGTCGACGTGATAGTTCCCCTCGTCGAACAACCAGTCACGCCCCGTAATCGCCTCCAACAACGTCGCCGGCTTGAGAGACGCGCCGCCTGGCTCGGCGCCGCGCCGCTCGAGATCCCGACTGACCGATTCCACCAGCTCGCCGTACAGGTGTTTCACTAAAAGCTCGGCCCCGCGCAGCCGTTCGTCGGAGGAGATCTGGGTGATCGCCTGGTCAAACGCCGTAATCGTGTTGCACGTTCCGCGCGACTTAAGCATCAGCTCGAGGCCTTTGACGGGATGGGCCCGTTCGTAGAGCGCGACGGAGATCAGGTCATCGACGTTTTCCGGGAGGCTGTCTTTGGCGTCGAGATGCTCCAGCGCCTCGGCGACGGCCTGAGGCTCGCGCACCGTCCGCAGATACATCCAGGCTTGGGGAATGTTGTTCTCAGCGAGGAAAGCCCGGCCGACGCGGCGGGCCGCCTCGAGATACGACTCTTCGAATTCGGACTGGCGGTTCTCAGGGACCAAATCGAACGACGCCGGCCGGGCGACCGGAAGTCCCATCTCGAGTTTCTTCTTGAAAAGAAGTGCGTCGAACAGCCGGTGCCAGTCGTGGTTCGCTTCGAGGCCGCGAACGAGCTCGTCCACTGCGGCGGCGGCGCCTTGGGAGCGGTACGCCTCGTCGATTTTGGCGAATTCCGAATCGCTCATGTCAATGACAACAGCCGTTCGACCCGCCGCCGGATCCACATCCGCCTGAACCACATCCATGGCCGCTTTCCGCTGGCACAAGCCCGTCGGGCCCAACCGACTGCACTTCGACGACGCCAAATCCGGCCGCCGCGGCCTGAAGCGCGAGCCGCGTGCATTCCGGACCGCGATCGTTCAGCACATAGAGAATGAGCTTCGAGTGGTCGAGCGTCCACTCGAGGTCGATCAATTCGAGCCGCAGGTTCCATTCTCGAATGCGGGTTTGCCAGCGCGAATATTGTGCTTCGCAATCCGATCTGTGCAACTGGCTGGCGTGCCGATCGTCATCGGTTACGGCGCGAACGATTCTGGCCGTGTCGGGGTCTGAGCCGTCGTTTTCCTGAGGGCGGCCGGGTTCGGCCGGTGCATCTTCCAAGAGCAGTCCGCCTTCCAGGCCGCGATGGCTTTGGACGACAACTTCTGCTCCGCGGCCGAGCGGAATTCCGCTCCCGTTGACAAAGCGCGCGACCTCAGAAATCGCGCCATATCGCACGAGCACGGTTTTACTCATTCGCTGCACTCGGTCACTTGTTCGACTTGGACGATCGGCTCAACGTCGCCGCGTACGAATCGGCCGACCAACGTCTCATACATTGTATGCTGGCCGAGAACCGACCGCGGCTCAAGAGCACGAGAAAGGCTGCGATAGATCAGCCATTTCGAGGGGCCGACTTCCAACAAGAATCCAGCGGCTTCGCCAAGGGGGACAGGTACTCCGCCCATGGCGACCGTCAGCCGCCGCCAGGCAGCCGAACTGCGGCGCCGGCCGCGATGCCAATCGAGCACCAGGGGCGAGTAGAGGCCGCCCAGTCCGCTCTGATTGAGCTCCAGGTGGCCTCCCGTCGCGCTCAGCCGTCCCGCCGTCCCCTCAAAACGGGGGCAGTTGAGGGCCAGCGGAAAGACCCGCGCCGCCGCGCCGCCGCACAATAAGCGACACTCCCGCGTGTGGCTCTGCGCAAGGGATGCGCAGTCGGGCGAGAGCGGGAACCGCGAGGTGATCTCGATCTTGGACCTTTCGTCGGCCCGGACTGCATCGGCCAAGAGAGCGAATTCCTCGGTTCGTGACAGGAAGATGTGCCGCTCGACGCGCACACCGGCAGGACGTGTTTGAAGCTCGAGATAGTCGCCATCGTCGTCCGAGTACCAAGAGACACAACTCCAGTCCGCCGACTCGACTGGTCGTCCGTCGATTTGCAAATCGAACTCCCAATCACCCGAAAGGAGAGTCGCGCCCCCGAGCGCCATCTCCAGCGTCGGGAATCGGCCCTGATGTGAGACCAGAATCGAGTCTGCAGTCGGCGTCCAATCGCTGCGGAGGCACGCGAGCCGGCTCTCATCCGATTGGAACACGGGAAATACGGATTTGCGTGGCCGCGCTCCGTTGCGCCGCGTCCCGTTGCCAGCGATGGCTCGGGCTCTCGCTCGGTTGGCGGGTTTTGCATCGGCAAGCGAAAGGAGGTAGTGGACCGCGGGAGAAACTTGCTGAAGGTGAGGGGGGAACGTCGCCGCAACAGTCGCCCAGACGCTGGCCAGGCCGTTGGCTTCACATTGCGCGAGCGCGGGTCTTCCATCCTCTCTGCAGAATTTTGCGACAGAAGTCACGATTCCGCGCAGGCGTTTTTCCTGCGACGGGTTGAACAGGGGCCGGCCGAAGATCCGTCCCCACTCGCGCGCACGGACCACCGAGGTCATCCACGCCGGCAGATGGCCCAGCGAACGAGCCGCGGGAACACCCAACGAATCACTTGAATCCGCCAAAAGACTCCAGAGGCGTGCACGGCTTTCCTCGCGAAGCTCGGCAGATCCCGCGACGGGCGCAAAGAGCAGGCTAGCCTCCCAAGCCAATTCCGCCGCCAGGGCGGCCTGAGCGAGATTTTGGACTTCGATCGCGGTGCTGTCGTCGTTTGACGCAAACTCAGCCCCTTTCGTTCGTCCGATCGAAGCTTCCAAGCCGGCACGCCAGAGTCGAGCAGCCAGATCGATCGGGAGATACGAGGCGCCATCGCGCAGGATCTCAAACACAATCAGCAGCTCGATGGGGAGAATCTGTCGAATTTGGGAGGCGGCGATCGCCCATTCCTCGCTTGCCGCCGTCAATTCGCGGAGAGATTTGACAGTCCGCTCGGGCGCGGCGTTCGTCTTCGACTTCCGGCCGCTTGTTCCCACCCGAGCCGACGGCAATGACCTTGAGTCAAGCGGGTTAAAAGCCTGCCACGCAGCGATCAATCGCGATGCCTGCGGCGGACACTCGAGATCGTGCAGAGACCAGATCGCGAGCTTTCGGTCAGTTCCGTTTGGGGAGTTTGGCGAGCGCCGTGTCCGCGCGGCTCGATTCGTCAGCAAACCGATCGTGCGCTGCCAATCGCCGGATTGCGAACTTCGCCTGAGAGGCCCGGGCGCGGCGCTGTCCCATTCGATCAGGTTGAAGAACTCCGCATTGGCAAGAAGCGGATTCAATTCTGTGGCCGGCCCAAACGCGATCAATCTCCGTCCTCGAAGCGGCACGACAAAGAGGGAAGCGCATTAGGTTACCGCATCGGGGCGCGATTGAAAACGCGCGCAACGTGGACAGATGCCACGGTCCTCGAGTCGCTAGTGTGACACTCTGCGCGGCATCAAGCTGCGATCAGATTCACGACCTCGGAATCTTCGTGAAACAGATCCTCGTAAGGATCGGCTGCTCCGATGTTGCCAAGCCGAATGACAGCCAGGCCCGGCGACTTTCCAGGTTCGATTGTGCCGAGCCGGCTCTCCAGGCCCAGCGCAATCGCGCCGTTGATGGTTCCCATGCGAAGCAAGTCGGCTGCATTCGCATCAGAAAAACTCCGTCGAAGGAATTGCAGTTCGTGCCAAATGCTGAGATCGGGATTGGAGCAACGGCCGTCGGTTCCAATTGCCACGACTCCGCCCATTTCCGAAAGCCTGCGCCCGGGATGATTCGCGTGGCCGAAAAAGGCATGCGTCCGGGGACAATAGGCAAGAACGAAATTGGGCCGGTGAGCCAGAAACTCGAGCTCATCGTCTGCGAGATAATTCCCATGCGCAATCACAACACGCGGCAAAGCTGCAAGCCGGCGCAGAAAGTCGAGCGGTCTCGTCCCCGAGGGGTAGAGCTGACCCTGCCAAATTCCGGCTTCTTTCAGCAGGTCAACGAGTTCGCCCGTCCCGGACGCGAGGCATTCCAGCTCGGCGCGGGTCTCGGCCAGATGGATGGCGACGGGGCATCGCCATTTGGCCGCAAGGGAAATCCCCCCCTCCAAGAGCCGGGGATGCACCGAGTAGGGCGCATGCGGACTTAGGCCCCGAATGACCTCCGGCACGTCTTTCCCCCGAGAATGATCGAGGAATTCGGCACCTGCGCCGAGTTGCAGTGCCACGGTCGCCGCATCGAGGCCGAGCAGCTCGCGGAACGCCACGACCTGAACCGATCCGGCAGCCGCATACTGGATCGGAATTCCCCGAGTATCAATGTCGCCGACGGCAATCGTACCGCTACGCCACGACTCCGAGAGCCCTGTGATGATCGCCCGCTCGGCATTTCCCCGCGACCGACGGTAGGCCAGGAGGGCCCTGAGCCAGTCGGCGAATGGCTGGGCGGGCTGAAGCGGCTCGGTGAGGTCGCTAAATTCGAGGTGCGCATGTGCGTTAATGAGCCCCGGAATCAGCGCCACGTCACCCAGATCGTGAGCGTTCGCGGGGGGCTGCCGGTGAACGGCAATTGCGCGTCCATCCGCTCCCACTTCGACCGCGGCGCCGGAGACCGGCGGAGCCGAGACCGGAAAAATCCAGCGGGCGCGAACCATATAACCGGCGCCGGGCTGCGAGCGAAACGTCGAAGCGTCCACTTTGCGATTCTTCCTCGCGGCGACGCTGATCACCAGTTGGGGAATCGTGCGGTCGCGAATCGGCCGTCTGGAGCCGCGCCCACGATCCTCAATTCATCGACTTCGTCGCGATTGCCGGTTCTGCCTTCCGTGGTCGCCCGATGGACTCGTCCGACCCAGCTTCGTCGGGAGTCTCGGGCACAGTCTTCGCCTTTTGTCCGTGAAAGATCAACCACGCAATCAACAGCGTCGCCACGACGCCTGCGACGACCAAGGCTAGTGTGTTGTATCCAACCGCCGAGGGCTCGCTTGCCAAAAACCATTTCAGCACAGGCATCTGGACGACCGAATCGCCGGCGCGCACTCGGACTGTTTCGATCGAGTTATAGATGATGTGAAACAGCACGCCCGGAAGAAGACTTCCGCTGCGGATTGCAAGCAGCCCCAGAATGAGCCCCATCAGCGTGGCGTTGAAAACCTGCTGGGGAATAATGTGAAAGACGCCGAAGGCGATTGCGGATAGGCCGATCGCCACTGCCGGGCGGGCCGAGCGCACAAAACCGCTCAAGATGAAGCCGCGAAACGCCAGCTCCTCACAAATTCCGGGAGCCACGGCCATCGCCAACAAAACAAACCAGAGCGGCAGCGTCTGCTCGCCAAGGGATCTCATCAAGTCCTCAACCGGCTTGGGCAGCGGCGGGAAAAACCAGCCCTGCAACCAATTCTGTAATGCGACCGACAGAGGCCCGACCGCAAGGGGGAGCACGCAGCCGACCATGAGGTAGCGCCAGTTGGGCAGCCTCAGCCGGAAAGTCCGCCAGACACTGGTCGTCAGCATGATCCCCATGAACAAGGCGGGCGATCCGACGAAGACCATCTGTTGAATTAAAAGCAGTCTCAGCGTGGAGCCGGGATCGATGTGTCCGTCGGACACCACGACGCCGCTCTGGAGGAAGCGAAAAGCGACGAACTGCAGCAAGATCAGCAGGACGAAACAGAGTCCGCCTTCCAGGAAGCTGGGCATCGATTCTTTGTCACGCAGCAGGTGACGGATCCACAGTCGCACGTCGAACCGCTCGGCTTCGCGGAAGAGCACATCCTCGCGGTTGAACATCGTGATGGCCCACCATAGGCCGGCCAGGCTGTACGCGATGCTCGTGGCGAGCACGGGAATCCCATAGACCAAGGGTGCGGAGCTTCCCGGCGAGGCGAGCACTTCTTTGAGCAACAGCGCCGGACCGACGACCGGCAGAATGCTGTAGAACGGGTCGATCTCAACCACGGGCGAAAGGCAAAACATGGTGAGACCGAGCGTCACCAAGAGTATTGGCGTGAGGTAATACTGCCCCTCCTTCGTGCTGCGGGCAAAAGTCGCCAAAGCGAGGCTGATCGCGCTATAGAAGGCCGAAAGGGGCAACAGCAAGAGGATCAACCACATCATTTCCCAAGGGCCGGGGAACGACAGCGAATCGGCCCCCATCCGCGTCAGGGCTTCGTTCCGTGCGAGGGAAATCAGGTACTTGCCCGTAATTCCCATGCTGAGCAAGTTCAGTAGCACGGTCGAGATGCTGAAAGTCACAACCGTGAAGAACTTTCCCAACACGATCTCGCTACGCCGCGCCGGGGAAATCAGCAGGGTCTCCATTGTGCCGCGCTCCTTCTCGCCCGCCGCAACGTCGACCGCCGGATAGAACGCCCCAGTGACGGCCATAATGATCAAAAGCGTGGGGAACAACTTGCTCCACAAGCTGGCCGAAACCTGCCGGGCGATGGCCACGTCGAGCAGCTCGGGATCGACCGGTTTGGCGAGAGTCGCCGGCAGCTTCGCCTCGCTAAGCCGCTCTTGCAGCATCCGCTGCTCCCAGGCAGTGAGGACCAGACGCACGCGCTGATAGGCAAAGGACGACTTCTCATCGGCGCTGTTCTGGACCACGAGGAGCCGCACTCTGCCAGCTTCGCTCGCGTCAGGCCGCGCGTCCGTGCCACGGGCCGCCAAGGAGCGATTAATCCGCTCGACTTCCTCTTTGAGCCCCTGCGGAGCAACGATCAGGACTTGGATCTTGGACGCGCTAAACCGCTCGGCCAGCTCTTCTTTGAGCGATCGAATCTCGTCACCCAACCGCTGCTCCTCGGCGTCATTGTGATCCTTCCGGGCGGCGTCTTGCTTCTTTTCCAGCTCCTCGAGCTGCTGGGACTTGCCGGCCAGCTCGCGACCCTCCTCGAGCAGGCCGGCGTTTGCTTCGGCGTCCGCTTTGTCCTGCGGGGAAACGTCTGCCGCATTCCGGACGCCGTCGTGGATCACGTGCAATTTGTCGGCATCATCCGGGACCGGGAACCACTGCGAGGCGAAATGGCTATCGCTGAGCAGGCGCGGATCGGCCGGCAGGTTTTCGGTGCCCAAGAGGACGATTGTCCGCGGCTGTTCTTTGAAGAGAAACGAAATCTGCACCATTCCGATCGCCAGCCCCGGATATAAGAGCAGGGGCAGCACGACGATCATGAACAGCGTCCGGCGATCGCGGATCTGGTCGCGGACCTCCCGCAGAAAGACGAGGCGCACATTCTTGCGGTTCATGCGGTGGCCGCCATCCTTTCCTCGGCCTGCGAGATCAGCTCGAAGAACAGCTCTTCAAAGTCCGACTGCCCCGAGCGATCCAAGAGTTCGGTCGGAGTTCCGGCAGCCAGGATGCGGCCTTTGTGGATGATGGCGACCCGATCGCAGAGTTTTTCGACTTCGCGCATGATGTGCGTCGAAAAAATAATGCACTTTCCCTGCTTGCGAAGCGACTCGATTTGCTTGAGGACCGCCCGCGCCACGAGCACATCGAGCCCGGTCGTCGGCTCGTCGAAGATCAACACGGGGGGATTGTGAACAATCGTGCGGGCGATGGAAACCTTCTGCTTCATTCCGGTCGACATCTTCGAGCCGAGCACGTCGCGGAACTCTTGCATTTGCAGCGTCGTGAAGATCTCGTTGAGCCGCTGGGAAAGAAGCGGTTCCTCCATGCCGTAGAGCCGCGCGAAATATTCCACCAGTTCCCAGGCCGTCATGCGGTCGTAGATGCCCGTGTTGCCCGACATGAAACCGATTCGCGCCCGGACGTCCGCGGCCTGGGTCAACACGTCGTAACCGGCCACCGTGGCGATGCCGCTTGTCGGGGTGAGGACCGTGCTGAGTACCCGCAGGCACGTGGTCTTGCCGGCCCCATTGGGTCCCAACAGGCCAAAGATCTCCCCAGGGTGAACGTCGAAGGAGACGCCCTCCAGCGCGACAATGCTTCCCCGGCGGAAGTCGCTGAAGTGCTTGCTCACATGCTCAACGTGAATCATGGGCGATCCGGTCGGTTCTGGCATCTCCATTGTCGCCTCCGGAAGGGGCGGTTCCTTCAAGTCTAACGCATGCCTGGGAGCGCCCGACAGCACACTGCGGCGTGTCTCGGCCTTCACCTGGCGAATGGTGGCCGCAGGCCAACACGCTCGACACATCCTGTACTCTTAAACCCGCTTAGTGTTACGGATGATGGCGGGGAGAACGAGGCCGAATGGCACCAGATCGGTTAATTCAGCGAAACCAGTCCAAGTGGCACGGACGTTTGTGTCGGGGAGGTTTGGCGATGGGCGATCGGGGCGGCAGAGGGATTGTAATCGTCAATGTACTGGTAAAAGACATTGCGCTGCCGGGGAATATAGCCGGCTTCTTCGATCGAGCGACGGATGGTTTCCAGTGAGAGGTAATAAACGGTCCCAGCCTGGGCGACGACGTTTTCCTCGATCATCAGGCTGCCCATGTCGTTGGCGCCGAAGAACAGGGCCATCTGCCCGATTTTTTCCCCCTGCGTAACCCAGGACGATTGGATGTTCGGAATGTTATCGAGGTAGAGCCGGCCGACCGCCTGGGTCTTGAGGTACTCGAATGCGCCGGCCGGGGGGATGTGGGACATTGCCGTATTGTCCGGCTGAAACGTCCAGCAAATGAACGCGGTGAATCCCCGCGTCTCGTCCTGGAGCTGTCGCAATCGCTCCAGATGCTCGATCCGCTCGGCAAGTGTCTCGACGTGGCCGAACATCATGGTCGCGGTCGAGCGGCCCCCCATTTGGTGCCAGACGCGATTCACGTTGAGCCAATCGTCGGTCAGAACCTTGCCGCGCGTGATTTCCTTGCGCACGCGATCGACCAGGATCTCCGCCCCGCCACCGGGCAGGCTGCCGAGTCCGGCGGCTTTCAATCGCTCGAGCACGGTTCGCAACGGTAGTTTGCTGATTTTCGTGAAGTGATGGATTTCGGGCGGGCTGAAGCCGTGAATGTTCACCTGCGGGAACCGCGCTTTGAGATCGGCCAGCAGCTCCTCATACCACTCCAGCGGCAGTTTGGCGTGCAATCCCCCTTGCATCAGGATCTGGTCGCCGCCCAGAGCGACCGTCTCTTCGATCTTCTTGTAGAGCACCTCGCGGGGCAGGACATAAACTTCCTCGTGACCGGGGGGCCGATAGAAGGCACAGAAATCGCAGACCGCGGCACATTCGTTTGTGTAGTTGATGTTGCGGTCGATGTTGTAGGTGCGGAAGGGTTCCGGATGCAGGCGTCGCGTCACTGCGTCCGCGGCACGACCCAGAGCGACCAGGTCGTGCGATTCGATCAGGCGCAAGCCCTCATCAAAGCTCAGCCGCTCGCCGGCGACTGCTTTCTCAAGCAGGGGCGCAATCGCGGAAGACAAGCTCCACCCCCTCGGGAACGAGTTGCAGCCCGGCCGCCAGACGCGAGAACAGTCGCAAGCCGGTCCGCTCAGCCGATCCAATCCGAAAATGCAAATTCTTGGTGAGATAGTTGTACGCGGTGGCTTCACTCAAGCCAAGCAGCGGAGCCTCCCGTTTGGCAATGGCAGCCGCCCGTTCGACCCCCAAATCCCGGGCGCGACCGAGGACTTCCTCGACCGAAGAAAGATCCGTCCCCACGCGGGCGGCCCAAACGGCAAACACAAAGGGCAGACCGGTCCAGCGCAGCCATTCCTCGCCCAAGTCCCACACCGCCACATACGGCGCCTCGGGCTCATGCATGGCCCGGTCGCCGATCATCAAAAATGCGTCGGACCGAATCGCTGCGGGAGATTGATCGAGAGGAAATGGCTCCAGCCGCGGCGTTACTCCGTATCGTTCCCGAAGCATGATCCGCACCAGGGCGGCGCTCGTCCGCGAGCCGGCATCGAGGGCCAGCGTGCGGATCAGGCCGAACGGCACGCGGCTGTACAGTTTGACGCTCATCACCGGACCACGCGTGGCCACGCAAGCGTCTGAGACAATTTCGTAGTTCGAGTGCCGCAGCACCTCAATCGAAGGGACGAGTGCAACGTCGAGCCGGCCCGCTTCGAGATCATCGGCCAGGCGGCTCGGATAATCGAGCGTCAACTCGGCCTCGGGAAGCAGTTCCGCAAGCCCCTCGATGAGCGGCTTCGAGTTCAAATAATTGACCGCACCGATACGTACGGCCCCACCGATCGACGTAGTCATCATGACTCCTTTTCCATCCCGGGAATGTTCGCCGACCGCAGCGCGGCAGTTCTTCCCCATAGGATGTGGGATCGGGTCGCCACCTTCAAGCGTTTTCTGGTCATAAATCGCCGTCGAACCCCGGATTTGCGCACGAGCCGGGCCGATTGACCCCAGCCCGGCCTGTGCGCCAGAATGAGACCTCGCGTTCCTGGGCGAGCGGCGGGTGTAAGCCCGCCGGTTCTAGCGAATCCCCGCTGCAATCATCGGAAGAACCGGCGGGCTGACACCCGCCGCTCGCCAATGATAACCGCAGAGGATCGTTTCGATTAACAGCGATTTCGCCGATCGGGCGAGCTGATAACGGTCAATTCATGAGTCCGTTGCGTGTCGCTCTATTGGGCTTGGGAAACGTCGGGGCTGGCGTCGCAAAAATCCTGCTCGAGCACTCGGATCGAGTGGCCCGCAGAGCCGGGCGACCGATCGAGCTGCGCCGCGTTATCGTCCGCGATTTGCACAAACCGCGATCGATCAGTTTGCCTCCCGGCATCGTGAGCGATGACTATCGCCGCGTGGTCGATGACCGCGCCATCGACGTCGCCATCGAGTTGATGGGGGGCATCACTCCGACGTTTGAGGTGTTTCAAGCCTTGCTTGCCTCGGGCAAGGACGTCGTGACCGCGAACAAAGCCCTCTTGTGCGAACGCGGGGACGCGCTCTTTGCGCGGGCGCGAGAGCTGGGGCGCACGATCGCATTCGAAGGGGCCGTCGCCGGCGGCATTCCCATCATCGCCTGTATCAACCAGTCGATGACCGCCAACCAGATCACCGGAATTGAGGCGATCCTCAACGGCACCAGCAATTTCATCCTGACCGAAATGCTCGCCCGAGACCGGCCCTACCAGACCATTCTCGCCGAAGCACAGCGATTGGGTTATGCGGAAGCCGATCCCACGATGGACGTCGACGGCACAGACGCCGCCCAGAAGCTCGACCTCTTGGTCCAATTGGCCTTCGGCACCAAGGTTGCTCTCTCCGCGTTCACGCGCGAAGGGATCGACTCGCTCGAGCAGGCCGATCTCAAGTACGCGGCCGAGCTCGGCTACATGGTGAAACTGCTCGCCGTGGCCAAGCTGATCGACGGTCAGCTGGAACTGCACGTGCAGCCGACCCTCGTCCATCGCGACCGGCCGCTGGCGCAGTGCGGTGGTGCGTTCAACATGATTGAGCTCGAAGGGGACGCGGTCGGCAAGATCGCGCTTTCCGGGGCGGGGGCCGGCCAGTTGCCGGCAGCCTCAGCGGTCGTCGCAGATTTGATCGACGTCGCGACGGGCCGCGCCGCCCTGACGTTCCCGCGAATCGACGTTTGGAAAGATCGGCCGCCCTTTCCCGTCCAGCGTCCCGAGGATGTGGCCAACCGCTACTACCTGCGGTTCAACGTGCTCGACCGCCCGCACGTCTTTGCCGACATCGCCGACATCCTGGGACGCAACGGCATCAGCCTGGCGTCAATCATCCAGCACGAGGCGCCGGAGAGCGACTCGAGCGAGTCAATCGTGCCGCTGGTCGTGATGACGCACCGGACGACGTACGGCAGTCTGCTGTGCGCCGATCGCGAACTTGACCGGCTCGACTCGTTACGCACACCGCGGATCCGGATGCCCGTGGCCGACTAGGCGTTCGTTGCACTTGATTCTCACGCCCGGTCCTGTTGGGATTTCCTGTGTGTTTGTTGGGCGAGGGCTGCAGAGAGCAGCCCCGTTCGGACGACAGCGTTCCACTTTTGCTTCGTCAGAAGGACATCGAAATGAGGTTGACGCGAATTGCGCTCGGCGGATTGCTGCTATTGACGTTGAGCCAGCGCCCGGCGGTGCCGGCCGACCCGGCCAAGCCCGAAGACGTCATTCGCAAAATGAGCGACTTCTACAAACAACAAAAGTCGTTCTCAGTCGCGTCTGAGACGCAGGCCGAGATTCGTGCGACCGGCTTGCACAACACGTCGAAGTCGAGCTTCACGGCCGTAGTCGAACGTCCCAACCACTTCGCGCTTCGAGGCAAAGGGGGGCCCGGCCTGACCGTCGTCTCGGATGGTGACACGCTGTACATACACGTCGCCGCTATCAAAAAGTACAGCAAAGAGGAGGCGCCGAAGTCGCTCGCCTCGCTGGCAGAAAGCCCCTTGGCGAACTTTGCACCCCGGGGCACCAGGAATCTTATCCTCGATTTTCTCACGAACGACCCCGCCAAGCTGATTCTGAAGGGCGTCACCGCTTCAAAGGATCTCGGAACGGCCAAGGTGGACGGGCAACCCGCCCGACATTTGAAATTCACTCAAGGCAAACTCGATTGGGAAGTGTGGATTGCGGACGACAAGGACCCGATCTTGCTTCGAGTCGAATACGATCTTTCCAAAACGATCAAGCTGGGGGGCGGAAAGGAACTCAAGGATCTCAAAGTGACTGTGGACCAGACCTTCAAGAATTGGAAGTTCGGCCTCACGCCGTCTCCCGAGGATTTCTCGATTGTCCCTCCCAAGAATGCAAAAGAAGTCGAGAGCCTGTTCGAGCGAGAAGAAGAGCTTTCGCCGCTTTTGGGCAAGGCAGCCCCGCCGGTCGATCTCGAGCGGCTCGACGGCAAGCGTGTCCGGCTGGCGGACCACTCGGGCAAAGACGTGGTCATGCTCGATATGTGGGCGACGTGGTGCGGACCGTGCCGCGAAGAGCTGCCGTACTTGATCGAAGTCGCCAAAGACTATAAAGCCAAGGGCGTGGTGCTTTACGCGATCAATTTGCGCGAGCCGAAAAAGAAGATCGACGAGTTCCTGAAAAAGGAAAAGCTCGAGATGACGATCGGCCTCGATCCCGAGGGCAAGCTTGCCGAAGCCTACGGAGTCGAGGGCATTCCCATGCTGATGCTGATCGACAAGCACGGGATCGTTCAGTGTGTCCACATTGGTTACGAGTCCGGCATAAGCAAGGTGCTGCACAAGGAGCTGGATGGGATCCTCGCCGGCAAGAACCTGGCAGCGGCCACGATCGTCCAGTACGAGGCCAAAAAGAAGGCGGCCGAAAAGGCGAAGGCGAAACACAAAAAGGACAAGGAAAAGAAATCGAGTTCCGAGCAGACTGCGCGCTAATGGGGCGTTTCCTTCGGGACAAACGTTCCGCATTTCGCGACCTGCCAGAAATTCACTAATCCGCCGGTGCCGTGGTCCCCTCGCGGCACCGGCGGTTCGTTTTGAGTCCCTTGGAGGAGGTGCGGCTTGGTCGCGCGGCCCGGCCGCTTGACGCTGTGTGGCGGACTCTGGAGAGTGGATTCCCCGCTGGATACTCCGTCCCCCGTCAGCCATCGAGGTCTTCTTTGAGCCACGATTCGTCCGCATTGCCTGCGCTCCACAGCCGTCCGAGTCCCTCCTACAAGTGGTGGGTCGTGGGCATGCTGTGGTTCATCTGCTTTTTCAATTACGCCGACCGGATGGCGATCAACGCCGTCGCCAAGGTGCTGCAGGATGAGTATCACTTCACCGACGAGAATCTCGGCTGGATCATTTCGGCGTTCATGTTCGTCTATGCGCTCAGCTCGCCGTTCGCCGGACAGGTCGGCGATCGCTTTCGGCGAAAATCGCTGATTCTCGGCGGCCTGGCCGTCTGGAGCGTGGTCACGGGGGCGACCGGTTTCTGCCGTCGATTGATCGAGTTCGTGGTGGTGCGCGCGACGGAAGGGTTGGGGGAGACCTTCTACTTCCCCGCCACGATGTCGCTCATCAGCGACTATCACACCAAAACCACCCGATCCCGTGCGATGGGCCTGCACCAGACAAGCGTGTATGTGGGCACAATCGGCGGGACCACGCTCGCCGGATATCTGGCCGGTGAATATGGCTGGCAGGCGCCCTTCAAGCTGTTTGGGATTGCCGGCATCGTGCTGGCAGTCGTGCTCTTCATTTTTCTGCGCGAGCCGGCCCGCAACGAAGCCGAGCGGCTCGAGGCCAAGACTCTCGACCAGACGCCCAACCCTCCCCCCATCCCACTCAGGCAATTTCTACGAGAACTCGTTCACACGCCCAGCGCGCTGCTGTTGATCGCCGCATTTTTCGGGGCGAATTCGGTCGCGTTCGTGTTCCTGAGCTGGATGCCCAAGTATCTCACTGAGACCTTCAACATGAGCCTGGGCACTGCCGCGTTCAGCTCCACATTTTATTTGCGGATGGCGAGCATTATCGGTGCGATCTTCGGCGGATGGCTCGCCGATCGGGCGAGGATGTTTCTGCCGGGGGGGCGAATCTTGAGCCAGGCCTTCGGCGCCGTCTTGGGCATTCCCTTCATCTATCTGTCGGGAGTGCAGGTGGAGGCATGGCCGCTGCTAATCTTTCTGACGTGCTTCGGCTTCGCCGAGGGGATCTACGACGCGAATATTTGGGCCTCGATGTACGACGTCGTGCATCCGTCTCGTCGGGCGACGATGCTTGGGTTGGCCAACATGATCGGCTGGCTCGGCGCGAGCGTCGCCACGGTTGGCACGGGCATGGTGATCACGCGTTTGCACATGACGTACGGCCAGGTGCTCTCGGCGACAGCCAGCATCTACGCGGTCGTCGCGGTGCTGTTGATTGTCGCGGGCTGCGTGTTTGCACCCCGCGACATCCGGCACGCTCAAGCCGATCTGGTGCCTGCTGAGTGACCGACGAACGGCACCACGAATTCGGCGTGATCAATTGCTAGCGGCGGCAACAGGCGCGGACGAGCGGTAGTAATCGCCGGCGAGCCAACGCGCGAGCAGATCCGATTCGCGAGCGCTCAATTGGTTCTTGAAGGCCGGCATGTGATTGTGCTCGCCGTAATTCTCCAGACGACCCGGATCGGCGATAAATCGCTTCAACCAGTCGACGCTTCCATAACCGGCGAGCGCCGGCGCGGAACTTTCTTTGCCTCCACCCTTCTTTCCGGCCGCCTGCGCAATCGAGTGACAATCGACGCAATTGGCCGACAGTTTGCCCTTGGCGAGCGCTCCGGTCTCGAAAATCGCACGGCCATTTTCGACGAGCGCCTTCTGCTCGGGCGTCTGGGCGGAGCGGCCGGCTTGCGCGGCAAGCAGCTCGACGAGCGCGTCGAGATTTTCTTTGTTGGCGGGATCGTTCAGCAAGGCCTTGTTGGTCTCCGACCAGTCGGCCATCTCGCCGTTATCGAGCAAGTCCTCGGGCACCTTCTTGTCGACGGCATTACGCAGCGGCGCGAAATGATTTTTGAAATCGACCAGCACCGATCGGATCCATTCACGCGAGCCGAAATTGCCCAGGTCGGCAGCCGTCGCCGGAGCATCGACTCGCGATTCGACAGACGATCCTTGTGACGCCGATTCCTTTGCGGCAACCGTAACCTTGCGTCCCGTGCCATCAGTCCCGTTATAGCGGTGACAGCTCGAGCAATTGGCGGCAAAGATTTTCGGACCTTGAGAGAGCGGGTCGTCACGCAACAGCGTCACCGCGCCCGCAACCGGAATCATCTCGGGACGCCGAGCCAGTTCGACAGCCCGCTCGCCCGCCCGATCGGCCTCGCCCACGGCCAGCTGAAAATCGGCATTGCGTCGATCTTCGTAGATCGCCAGTCCGGTCAGCCCCGCGACGCCAGCCATCATCACGAACAAAAAGAAGACATTAAACGCGTGCCCGACTTTCCAGCGACCGACCAGCGGCATCAGGACGAGCACGACCAGAATGGCGGTCGGAACATAAATCGCCCCGAAAGCCAGTCCGTAGTGTTCGACCTGTTGAAACTTGAGGAAGCGGAACAAGAACAAGAAATACCACTCGGGCCGGGCCGCGGAATACGGCTCCGAGGGATCGGCCGGCGCGCTCAGATCGGCCCCCTTGAAGAAGACGCACAACAGCACCACCGCCAGCACGCCGAGGCAGGCGACGGAGTCGCGCAGCACCTGGTCGGGCCAGAATGTCGTCTCCGGCCGGTCGTTCGGACGTCGCACCGTCAGCCCGTGTCGGCGGAACATGTAGACGTGCAGCACCAAAAACAGAGTGAGCGCGGCCGGCAGGAAACCGGCATGCATCGCGAAGAATCGGGTCAGCGTGTGGTGCCCGTACTTGGCTCCGCCCTGGACGAGTTGCTGCAACAAGGGACCGACGACCGGCGCCGCTCCCATGATTTCAGTCGAAACCTGCGTCGCGTAATAACCCTTCTGATCCCAGGGAAGCAGGTATCCGGTGAGCGCGAGGCCGAAGACGATCTGCATCAAAATCAGGCCCAGCCAGAAATTGATCTCGCGCGGGGCGCGATAGGCCCCGTCGACGATCACCTGAATCAGGTGCAGTGCCATCAGCACCACCATCGCCTGGGCCGAATAATGGTGAATGCCGCGCAACAGCCAGCCGTACGACATCACGTCCTGAATGAAATAGACGCTTTCCCAGGCGGTCTGGGCACTCGGGCTGTACGCGGTCCAAAGAAAAAGTCCGGTGATCACCTGCACGGCGAACGTGAAGACCAGCGTGCTCCCCCAAACGTAGCGCCAGCGCGCCCCGCCGGGAACCGGCTCGAGCAACACGTCGCGCATCAGGCGTCGATAGCCGGTGCGACTGTCGAACCAATCAGTCAGGCTCGTCATGCGGGTCGCTCTTCTGCTTCAGGCCGAGATAACAATCCGGTCCGGCGTGCCCGCTTTGAAGACTTCGTAGCGGACCCAGACCTCGGATTTGTCCTTGACCTTCACTTCGAGAGAATCCAAGTCGCGCGGCGGAATTTCATTTTTCTTTTGCCCGTCGAGCGCGAAAGCGCTCATGTGACAGGGACACAAATAATCGTTCTGCGAGGGCCGGTAGTCGACCGCGCATCCCAGGTGCGGGCAGCGCATGTTGAAGGCCGTCACGCTTCCGTCGGGGAGCCTGCGCAGGAATACTCGTCCTACCGGCTGGTTGGCGAATTTATTCCACGCGTCGACCGCATCGTCGTAGACCGTGAAGATCTGCGGTCGCCCATCGGCGGGAATCGCGGCCAGCGGCGTCACCGGCAAAAAGCCTTCGGCATCCCGGCGACCGGCTCCGCCGCCCGAGGTGCCGCGTTTTCGCAGCAACGGGTCAAGAAAAAACGCGAGGCCGGCGGCCGTCGGCAGAGTCACGAGCGCGCCGCCGGTCAAGAATGCGAGCGCCTTAGCCAGAAAATTGCGCCGCGGGCCGCCGGCGGGCGGCGCGTGGGCGATCAATCGATCGTTCTGGGCGGGGTCAGCGGGCATGGCATCGGTCCAAAGCTAGGATCCGGATGATCTCACTTACGACACTGGGTGCGCGAATGGCGGGATTTCAAGCGTGGCAGACGAAGTTAATTTACGGGGGAGTTCCGGCAGGATCACGGGCTGGGGGGTGTTGCAGACTCGGCGGCAAGGGCTTCGCGCGTCGCAGTCAGCACGCGCTCGAGTGCTTCACGAAGCGACCCGGTTAGAGTCGCGCCCGAGGCTTGCTTGTGACCGCCGCCGCCGAATTTTTCGGCCAAAGCCGCGACGTCGACCCCCGCGCGGCTGCGGAAACTGATTTTCACGCTCTTATTCAACTGCTCGACCGCGATAAAGGCACACTGCGTGCCGCCGATCTTCAGGCACTCGTTGACGAGGTCTTCGGTATCGACCGGGCGGGCCCCACAGCGATCGAAATCGCCGCTTTCGACCCAGGTGTAGGCCAGTTTTCCGTCACAATCGAGCGTTACCCGGCTGAGGACGCAGCCCGCCAGCCGAATGCGCCCCACGGAAAACTGTTCGTAAAGCTGCCGGTATAGTACGTCCGGCCGCGCGCCGAGGTCAATCAGCCGCGCGGCCACGCGAAGCGTCGATTCGCGAACCGACGAAAACCGAAACCAGCCCGTGTCAGTGGCGATCGCACAAAACAAAGGAGTGGCCACTTCGCGCGGAATCGTCAGATCGAGCGCGTCGGCCATTTCGAGAATCAGCACTCCGGTGGCCTCAGCCTGCGTGTCCTTGAATTCGAGCGCGCCCAGATCGTCGCTGCTGGAGTGATGGTCAATCACGACCCGGCGTGCGGAACTGCGACGCATCATCTGACCGACTTCCTGGAGCTGGTTCCAAGAACTCGTGTCGACCACGATGTGGACATCGGTCTCCAGCAGGGCCTCGGGCTTAATGTCCTCGCCGATCTTGAGCACCCGCTTATCGGGGTCGAGGAAGCTTAACGTTGCCGGGATGGCAGATGGATTGACAATGCGGACTTCTTTGTCCAGCGACTGCAGGATGGCGGCGAGCCCCAGCTCAGAGCCAATGGCGTCGGCATCGGGCCGCACATGGCTGGAAAGCACGAACCGCTTGTTCAACATCAAGACGTCGCGCAGCGGCTCCCAGGGAATCACCATCAGGGCATTGTAGAGCCTCAAGCTCCCGAGGGCGACCGGGAGCCGGCTACGGCATGGGAAGGTCCCGGCACCAAGGAGTTACGTCATTGAAGAGCCGTTGCGCTCCCACTATTATCCGCGAGGTCTTGCAAGAGAATCACGAGTTAGCCCCCTAAAGCCAATGACTCGGTCAGTTGCTGAAATCGCAGCGGACTTCGATGGGCTCACTGCGCGCGACTTCGACTACGCAGTCGTGGGTGCTACAGGTTGGGAGAGGCTCGACGAGCTTTGCGATGAGATGCGAGCGGCGAACGATCCTGCGGCATGCGCGCCGGTGCTGTTCCGAACAATGGAGCGATTTGCCGGCGTGAACCTCGGAACCCCTGGCCCACTCGTACATACTTTGGAAACCTGGCGCGGCGACTACGAGAAGTTGCTGGGGGAATCCGTTCGGCTGAAGCCGACTCCGCTTTCGGTGTGGATGGTCAACCGCATCCTAAACGTGAGACCACCAGACGCAGAGTCGTGGCTGGCGCTGCTCCGAGGGGTCGCCGATAATGCCGCCGCCTCGGACGAAACAAGAGCCCAAGCGGAAGGTTTCATCAAGCATCAGACCGGGAGCTAACAAAGGGTTGCACTTGACCGGGCCGGCATGACGGTTTTCGGGACATCATGTTCCATGCCGCTGGCCCGGCAAGTGAACGCAGTCGTTACATTCGCTTGTCATCCAGGATCCCAACGGAAGAGCGCCAAAGCCCGGCTTCCCAGCACCGGGCGCGCGCGAAAAAAAATTCAATAGCCGTCCTCTCACCCCGGGAGTGCCTTTGATTCCCCGCATGACCACTCCGGACTCGCCCGACTGTTCACAAACTGATCTAGGCAAATCGTCGATTTCTGGTTGAATAGAGATAGGCACTCCTTGAGCGGCGCTGCGCGCGGAGCCGTCGGTCCACAATCGGCGCGCACCTGCCGGCGAGGTGTCAGAACTTGGCCTGAGGTTCTTGGAAGAAACGGCGTAGGTGTTTTCCCGGGGGGTTGGGTCGGGTCACAATTTTCTGATAGGAAGGTGACCCACAGAATTCGTGACCCAACCCCATGGCGACCTCTTCGTGTGCCCGCGCCCGTTTTGCGCACCTGCCGTGCCTAACAGCGACGGTGGGACAACTTGTCCCGGCGGGACAACTTTTCTTGCCCCGGCGGGACGGGACACTTTCTGCTAATAGGAAGGTCGCAACTTGTCCCACCGCGCGGCGGGCTGGCGGAGAGGCGTGCCAGCTCTGATGGTGGGCCGGTCCGCCTTCGGCGGACTTCGCGGACTTGTCTCACCCTAACGGACTGATCGGCTCTTGTCCGGTGGGGAAAAGATCCCCGCCGGGGACGAAAAAAGGATCCCCGCCGGTGATGGGGATCCTTTTTCACTAAGGCGAAAAGGATCCCCGGCAACCTCGGCGACCCGACTCGGCACGGTCGAAATCCGGGAGCGACTAATGCCGGTCGGCGCCGAGTGACCCGGCGAAGTGGCTGGGAAGGGTCAGGGGGTCGCCAGGAGGACTGACCAAATCGCGGGCGCCAACCGGGTCGACTTGGGCCGCTGCTGCCAGGGCACGGGCTTGGCGTCGCAGACTGTCTAATTCGCGAAGTTCGCGCTCGATGTCTACGTTTGACGCCTCAAGGCAGCCCTGCCGCAGTCGCCCCGCAAGCGGATCCGAGGTCGACGTGCGCGCGGGCTGAACGTTGCCGCGGGAGACAAACAGATTGTCGCCGGTCGGAATGAGGTCGACCATTGCCGGCAAACGGACGACTCGAATCTGCGGCAGGCGGTTCGGCGCGCTGCCGGCAGGTGCCGCTCCGACGGTGCCATCGGCGGCAATCTCGATTTGGTTTTCCGGACCCGTGACGACGGCAGGCAGGAGATGCAGCTCTCGTGACGCGGCGCGCCAGAGCATCTCTCCCTTGGCGTTCACAGAGAAGCGTCCGCAGCGCGTGTAGAAAGTCTGGTGAGTGTGAACATCCTCGAGTTGGAAGAAGCCCTCCCCTTCGATAGCCAGGTCGAGTGGGCGATCGGTGTGCCGAATTCTGCCTTGAGTGATGTCGACAACGAGCGGCCCCAACCGGATCCCCCCTCCGATACTGCCTTGACGCGAGCTGGAGAAAATCGCAACGCCTTCGAAGGCGATTGCGACTCGCTTGTAACCGTCCGTGTTGGCGTTAGCGATGTTGTTGAGCAGAACTTGTTGTGCACCGGCCAGCGCGTCGAGGCTCGAGGCGATCGTCCGCCACGCTTCGCGTTGGGCATCGGGAAAAAGTGTGGGGGCGTCCGCCGGACGAGCCAACGGTTCGCCGGCCATCGGACCGGGCACGGGCTGAGGCCCCAGCGGCTGTCCTGGCACGGTGCGGCTGTCGAACAGCGAGGGCGGAATGCGACCCAATTCTTGGCGCAGCCGCCACGTTTCGCGGAGGTCCCTCGGCGAGAGATCCTTAAGCGCATCGTGCCAGATTTCTCGTTCTTCGGCCGTCGAATTGGGGAGTGCTCGATCGATGGTTCTGGGCACGGGAGCAGTGGTGCCAGGAAACGACGGAGCCGACGCGGGCGGCTCGCCGATCGATGGCAATTCGGGACCTTCCGGTCGGAGACGAATGGCGTTCGTGCGGGCCGGCAACAGCAGCGGCTTGGGAAAGGAGGGCGCGGACGTTTCCCGCGCATCGGCGACACGCGTCGGTGTGCCTCCAGCGACCGCTTCGCGCTCAGAAACCGTCTCGAGCACGGCTTCCACCTGGAGCTCACGGGACGCGACCTGATGCCCGACCTCGTCATTCCCCGCGTCGCACGTCCGAGTCTCTCCGCTGGCATTCAGGGGGCCGCACGCTGGCGGGGACTCAGGCATCTTGCAATCGGGAATTGGGCCGAAGAGGGTGGCAGCGTTTGCCACCTTTGGGATCGGCGCGCTCGGGTTGGGAAGTTTCGCGCTCCGCGTGATCCAGTGACCGCCGACGAGCAGCGCCGTCACAACCGTCAACGAAAAAACCCCTGTCGCCGCTCGGTGCAAGAATCCCATGAGTGCCCTCCTGAAACGGCGGGCACGGTAGCCGAATCGACCAAATGCGGCAAGACGTGTTGTTTCCCAATCTCTTGTGAGACGTGACTTTAAGACGTCGTGTGAGGGCCGCGACCACGTGGCGACCGGCTCGGGGCAGTTTCCTCGTTGACGCTGCGACTCTCACGTTCCGAGATTTTCTTAAACGCCGGGCTTCGTCTCGACTGATTGCAATTTCTTCATTATAAACCGGCCCCTTGATGCGGCCGTCGGCCGCCGCTGGGGGCAAAAAAACTGCGCGGGCGGGGGCCGGCTGAGCGCCGAAATCCGATCCGCGGGAACGACCCAAGTGCTCGGATGGCTTTGGAAAATGCTCGGGCAGCCCCCGGCGGATCCAGATTCCGGGGGGCACTGCGGGACGCATCGCAACCCGAGCGCTAGATCGCAAACTTGTGCGCTTTCATTCACAAGGAAAGGAGTCTTGACGTGAGGCACGGCTTAGGTCGAAAGGATTCTTCACCCGTTCTTCGCGCGCAGCAGATCGCGCGGGGACTCGCCCTCTTCGGCCTGGCGGCGGTGCCGCTGCTAGCGGCCGGCAGAATGATCCGGGCGCAGGACGACCCGCGGGACCTGATCGAGGAGCGACGCCGAGACGTCCAGCGCGAGCGTCGCGTCGTCCAGCAGGACCTCAACCGCGAACGACGATTGGATGATCGCGAGTACGGTCGGCCGGATCCACAGGCGCTGGAACGCCGCACGAAGCTTTACCGCGACCTGAAAAAGGACTTCATCGATTTCGACAAGAACGGCTTCGATCGCGGTCCCGATCGTCGCTACCACGGCGGAGAACCATCCGCGGTCGTGGATACGCCCGAGACGCTGGACCTGGTCCGCCGGATCTTCGCCCGCATCGCGGAGGAGGCGGATGCCTTGCAGGTCGGCCTCAACAACGACGTCGACCAGATCCGGGGCGTTCGCAGCGTGCTGCACGACGTGATCGAGTTCAGCGCGCGGGCCCAGGTCCTGGCGGAAAGCTGCCGGCGAGCCGATCGAGTCGGCGTGCTGTACGGAGACTTCGAGGCGTTCGATCGGGACTGGCAGGCGATTTCGTACAAACTGCGACGCATTCCCGACGTCAACCAGACCGCGGCGATCAAACGCGTCGACGACATCGACAAGCTGGACCAAAGGCTCACCGACATCTTCAAAATCAAGCCGCACTTCGATCAGCACGAGCTGCTCCGCGCGACGGCGGCCCTCGCCGACAAGCTGCAAAGACTGGCCGAGGACATTGGTGTGGAAATGGTCGACCCCCAGCTCCGCAGGGAATTGACCGGAAAGGCGCGCCGGACGCAGTCCGAGGCCCAAATGGTCTCCGACCTGGTCGATTCCGAGAACGATCCCGCGGCGGTTGCGGGCGAGTTCAAGGAATATCTCGAACTCTGGCACCCGCTGGCGCGACAAATTCGACAGGTTGACTCCAATCACGCGCTCGAGCGGACCGTGTTCCGCATCACCCAGTCGAATCGGGAGATCGCCGAATTCTTGCGAATGCCGGCACAGAATGACACGAGCAGCGTTGCCTACATGATGGAGGCCGTCAAGCGGGACGTGGACGAGTACTTCACCCGCGCTCCCTTGCGTTTGGTGATGGAACTGCCCGACTCGCGGACCGCGCTGGTGACGGCCGGCGAGTTCTACGGTTTATGCGAGCAGTTCGCGCAGGACGCGAATAACAATGCATCGCAGACCGATCTGGCGGAATCGTTCCACAACGTCTCGCAGGCCTGGCGGTCGTTCAATCACACCTTCCGGCCGATGAACAGCGAACCGGCCCGGCGCGTCCTCAACCGCATCGAAGAGGGCATGGGGTCGCTGGCCAACGCCCTGCAGCTTTACGATCAGCAATTCGATGGGCGCCGTCTCAGCGAGCTGGCGTATGCCCTCTCGGCCGCGGCGGACAATATCGACCGGGACACTCGGATCTGGCTCGAACACGAACGACCGGATTTTGGCGAGGAGGCGATTCGCGCGACTCACTCATTCGTCGAGCGCTGCCAGAGGTTTAGCGACGCAGTGACAGGTGGCGCGACGGTTGAACAACTTCGGCCTGAGATCGTGAACCTGTACGAGCATTACAAGCGGGTCTACGGGTTCATTTCACAGTGCGGCGGTCGCGAGCGCATTCGATTGGCGGAAAACGCCAAACGCGCTAAGGCCGCCTTGGTCGACCTCCGCACTCAGTTGGAGATTTAAGCGATCTCCAGAGATCGCGGATTTGTTAGAGTGCGAGCCCGCCGGGTCATTTCCGGCGGGCTCGTTTTTGCGCCGCCTTGGCTAGAAAGTCGGCCTTACGAATTGAGTTCGGCTGCTTCTTCCCAGTGTTCGTACAGGACGGCCAATTCGCCTTTCAGTGCGTCATGTTGGCGGGTGACCTCGCGGATGCGGTCGGGCGTGCGATGGATTTGGGGATCGATCATCTCCGCTTCGAGTTGCCGGATCGCCGCTTCTTTTTCGGCGATGTCGCGTTCGAGATCTTCGATCTTACGGTACGGAAAGCGGCGTTTGCGCCGGGCCGGTTTGCCACTGTCGTCGGTCCCAGCCGTGTCGTTTGACCGAGCGTCTGCCCCGCGCTTCGTCCCAGGTGCGTCGCGCGTCTGGGCCAACTCCAGCGCCCGTTGTTGCGAGAAATGAACGTAGTCGCTGTAGTTGCCGTCGTGACACTTCCAGCCGTCGATTCCGCACACGACGACGCGCTTCGCCAGCCGGTCGAGGAAGTACCGATCGTGGCTGACAAAGACGAGCGTCCCCTCATAGGCCTTGAGGGCTTCCTCAAGCGAGTCGCGCGCCCAAAGATCGAGATGATTAGTCGGCTCATCGAGGACCAGCACGTTCACGTTCTGCGCATTGAGCCGAGCGAGTGCGACTTTGCTCTTTTCGCCGCCGCTCATCTGGCCGACTTTCTGCAGGGCCTGCTCGCCGCGAATACCGAAGCGGGCCAGCAGCTTTCGCAGCGCTCCCGGGGTGAGATCGGGACGATCGGGAGGTCGAATGGCCTCGATCGCGTCGCAATCGGGAACTACGCTCGTCAGCCGCTGGTCGAAGTACCCGATCTTGACGCCGGTGCCGATTCGGGCGACGCCCGTGTCCGGCGGCAGCTCACCCAAAAGCACCCGCAGCAGGGTCGTTTTGCCGCAGCCGTTGGGGCCGAAAATCCCGAGCGAATCGCCTCGCTCGACCCGCAGCGAGAAACTCGAAAAGAGCGGACGGCCCAGGTTCTTGGAAATTTCCTTCGCGTCGAGCACCCAATCGCCGGGACGCCCCACGGAAGGGAAGTTCATCGCCAATTCGGGGACTTCGGACGGACGCGCAATCTCTTCGACGCGGGCCAGCTTCTTTTCGCGGTCTTTCGCCTGGGCGCTGTTTTGGCCCATTTTGTTGCGGCGGATGTATTCTTCGGTCCGCGCGATGTATTCCTGCTGCCGTTCGTACGTCTTCTGCAGCAACTCCGCGCGCTCGTGCCGCTGCCTCCAGTACGCCGAGAAATTGCCGCTGTAATCCGTCAGACGGCCCGACCACAGCTCCAGAATGCGGTTGGTGACGCGATCGAGGAAGTATCGGTCGTGGCTGACGACGAGCATCGCCTGGCGGGCGTTGGCGAGCCAGTTTTCGAGCCATTCGGTTGCCGCAATGTCCAAGTGATTGGTTGGCTCGTCGAGCAACATCACATCCGGCGCGCGGAGCAGCATGCGCGCCAAGAGCGCGCGGTTTCGCTGGCCGCCGCTCAACTCGGAGAGGGGCTGGGAGAATTCAGAAGATGCGAAGCCAAGCCCGTGCAACACTTCATCGACTCGGTGGTCGACGGTGTGCGCGTCCAAACGATCTAGTTCGGATTGCGCGGCATCGAACTGCTTTTGCAGCCTGGCGACCTGAGCAGGCTGCGATTCGGACGCGATCGCGGCAGCCAGCTCGGTCGACTCCCGCTGCAGCGCGTAGAGCGCCGCCAGCCCCTCGCGGGCTTCGTCGAGCACGGTCCGCTCACTCGAGTAGTCGGCCTCCTGTTCCAAGAGGGCGACATCGGCCGAGCGGTGTCGGGTCACCTCGCCGCGATCCGGATGGTCGCTGCCCGCGAGAATTCGCATCAGGGTCGTCTTGCCCGCGCCATTCGGACCGACCAACCCGACGCGCTCGCCAGGCCGGATTTCGAGGCTGACCCCCTGCAAGACTGGATCGGCATCGAATTGCCGGAAGACGTCCTGGAGAGAGAGCAAGATCATCGATCGCCTGCCGCTGTGCCCGAGGAAGTCGGAACACGCGACTTCCCTCAAAAGAGAGTCCGCAGCGCCGGCCCGTCGCGTGGCTATGCCGGCCCAGTCTCGAGCCGGCCGTTCGCCCGGATGCGAACTCCGTCACACTGGCCTCGTCTTAGCCAGTTTTCGCATCGCAAAACGATGCTAGCGGACGTCAACCGGTTGGGGCAACGCGGAGCGTTTGGGGGCCTCGATGATCATTGGAAAATTCGCAGCCGGCAAGCTGGCAGATGCCGCCGATTGAGCAGGACCCTTGGGGGCCGCTTCCCGTATCTCTGCGGGCTCAGCATCGACCGCGGCCGAGGCGGTCCGCGACGGATCAGTCGAAATTGGATGCGTGCTCAGCGGATCGACGGCAAAGCCTCGCGGTCCACGCTTCGCGAGCTGCATTTGGAGCGAATGCCTCAGTTCGGGCGGATCGGCCTGGCCGGCCAGCAACCAAATCCTGTCGATCATCAGGAGCTCCCCTTCGCGAACGAGCTCGATTTTGGCGCCAAACCGCTCGTCGCCGAGCAGAACCATTTGTCCGGTCTGAGTATCAGAAATGCTCGCGAGGGGCATATCGAGGTGCGGGAGCACTGCGTAGGCTGATTCGGGCACCTGGCTGATCTGAGTCCAAACGAGTCGGTTAAAGGTGCGGGAGCTGAGACCCCGGAGCAACTCAAGCTGTGCTTCCTGGCCCTCCGTGGCCAGAGAGGCGTCCCGCAGCGTCGACGTCAACAGGCGGATGGGCAAGATCGCTTGCAGCGTGTCTTTGAGTGATTGCGGGCGATCGAGGACGGGCATCAGCACGTCGTCGACGGCGACGTCGCCATTCCAATCACGCATCACGTAGGTCAGCTCGCGGTTCCCTTGTCGCACGGGAATGCGGATGACCGGACCACGAAAATCGGTCGGGTCAGTGTTGACGGCCGGCGCCATTTCAATCTCCGGCGGAAGGATTTCCGCCAGGGGGAGACTCTTGAGCCGGTTCCAGACCTTGAAGTCAAAATCCTTGCTCGAGTTTTCGCGAACGAGGGCCAGGTGGCCCTTCCGCATCGCCTGCACGAACAGCTGCATTTTCGCCTGGGCGGTGAACAAGGCGGCCAGGCGCTTCTCCGACTTGGAATCGAAGATCGTGACTTCGTCGATCACGAATTTTGGATTCTCGGGATCGATCGTCGGCTTCGGCGAATCGCCGCCGCTAGACGGGACCTTGAGCGAGATCTTCACGGTGTCATCACCGCGCCGCAGGAGATACTCGGCCGTGATTTCCTGCGTCGTCACTGTATCCTTTTCACCCAGGACATCCGGGGTCGGCAGCGGCACGAGCTTGGGATCCGCCAGCAGCAGGCACTTGTCATAGAACTTCTCAGCCACGAGTTTCTTGAGTCCCGGCTTGTCGTTCGCTTTGTACGCCTTCAGGAAGTCGACCACGGTGCGGATCACTGTCGCCGTGCGCTTCGCCGAGGCGAGTTGGTCCTTGTCCTTACGAGATTCAACCTGGACGTCGGCGACCTTCCAGCCCTTGTTCGTGAGCTTCATCGACAAGATCAAGATGCCCCGGGCACGCTGCAGCTTCACGATGGCATCTTGCCCGTCGATCGTCGCCTCGGGGCGAAACTCTTCCGACTTGATGCGTTCGCCGGCGACTTTCTTGGTCAGCCGCTCGAGATGCGTCGTGGGCAGCTCGCCCAAGAGCTTGCCGAAGCTCGCAGTGGTAACCTCCTGCACTTCCTCGCGTTTGCCCTTATGCCAGGCGACCAGGAAGTCCTGGACGACGAGCAGCAGATCCATCTGCTCGGTCAGGCTCTTGACCGCGACCACGTCCCCCTTTTTCTGTTTGAATACGATGTCGTCGACCACCCATTTGCTCGTCTTTTCGTCGCGGACGAGCTTGAACTGCATCTTGCGATGCGTTTTTTCGGTGGTGACTTCGACCTTCTTTTCCTTGTCCGAAACGTTGGTGACCTTGAGGATCGTGAACTTTTCCTCGGGATGCTGATACACGACTTTCAGGGCATCGATCGAGTCTTTGCGGCGCAGCGCCTTTTCGTCGAATGTTTCCGACGCGCTCGCTTTGAGCTGATTGAGATCGTTTTTCTCGATCGCCGCGGTGAAGTGATCGAGCGCGCCGGTTTCGGCGAAGTTCGCGCAGCCCCCGGCGGCGCAGACGAGAACCGTTCCGTAGAGCACGGCGGGCGGAATGCGAACCATGACACTCGTCCTGGCCGATCGATGTCGGGCAAGCGGGATTTTTGAGGTGGGAAGGGAGTCGGGAGGGAGGGGGCGAGAGATGAGAGGTGCGTCTTTTCTCAAATCGTGCGGCTCGCGTCAAGCCCGGTCGCGCGGCCGCCCGGAATCGATTTTCTAGCGACCGCGCACGCCGTCTGTGTGGTCTGGCGATGAAACTGGCCTTGGTGGGACATCGCGCCCAACTATAATCCCCGCCCTCTTCTCGCCTTTCGCCTGTCGCGTTCAGATTTCATCTCCAAGTTCGACTCGCTCTCCGATCCCGACACTTCCGGTGACGCATGGGGTTTTCCCGTTCGTCCGGCGGCTGCGCTCGCGCCCGCCGGTGGTTTGCCTTGAAAGCCGTGCTCTTTGTGGGCTGCACGGTGTTTCTGTCCGCCGCGCCACTCGATCAGGCGCACCGCACTGTGCGTGTGCGCTTCGAGTGGAGGTCCGAAAAGCCGGAGTGCTGGGCGGGTGTCCTGGAAACGTCGCAAGGAACCGTTGCGGATGTCGCCTCCCTGGGCGTTGCCGGTGATGAGGCCGGCACGCTGTGGGCCGACGGCAAATGCCTGTGGCTCGGGCGGCGGAATGCCAGCAATCGCGACGGCTTCGAACTAACGGTGATTGCGCCACCGTCGGCACACCTCTCGTTTACGCTTCAAGCACCGGGAGCCGGCGGGCAGCGTCAGCGGTTCGAATGTCTCCTCGCCGACTTGGAGGGCGATCGCAAATGCCTTTCGGCGAAAAGTGCTGCCTGGCAATTGTCTGTGCGACGCGCCCCGGGAGATGCCCTACGGATTGTCGTCGACCGCGCCAATTTGATTTATCGCCCGGGGGAAGCGTTCAAGGCGACGCTTGTTCCCGATGTCCTGTCCGCAATGCGGCCGACTAAGGACGCCAAACTGAAGTGGAAAGTAGGCCGTACGCGCAACGGAGAAACTCTCAAACAGGGATCACTTCCGGTCGGAAAAAGAGCGGCGGCGACCTGCGAGGAAAAAGGGCTGCCCGTCGAGATTCCGCTGCCTTCTGAAGAAGGGGCCGTTTCGGTCCATTTTTGCCTGTCGGGGACAGGGCCGAGCGATCTGCGATCTTCGGCGCAGCTTTTGGTGCTTTCCGAGCAAACGCCGCGGGAGGCGAATCGGGGGCAGTTGGCGGACACTTTGATCGATCGACTCTCGCAGGCCGACATAGAGTCCCACCGGCGGCTTGAACCGACTCCGTTACAGTTGCGCTCGCGTGAGCAGAGTGCGGCCGTTGACGCGCCAGGCCCTGGGACCACTGAGCCTCCCGTCCTGACGGCGCCGCGAATCGATTGGGTCGCGCTGCGGCTCAGTTTGAAGCATCCGCAAAAGCCACACAGACTGGTGCTGCATGTAGCGGCGAATGGCGGCGAGTCGCTCGGGGCCAGCCTCCTTGAGCCGGACGCCCGAGGGGAATTGAAAAAGGAGACACTGGATACAGGAATCGTATTGGCCGGCGAAGAAGCGAGCGACGAAATGCTGCCCGCGGCCAGCCTGCGACACGAGATTCTCTTCTGGCCGCAAGTTTGCGATCCCGTGCTCTTGCTACACGATCTGGCTTCCGGGCACCGTACCCGGGTCTCGGAAATCGAAGTCTATGAGGCGGCCCCTCCCACAGCGCGAAAGGCAGAGACTTCGCTCCGCACCGACCATCGATTGATCGGCCCGTACCTTGCGAAGACCCTGCTCTCCGAGAATTTCGGCGGCCCCAAGGTGTTCGACGCGCGGGCCGAACAGTGTCTCGATGATTGGGCAACGTTCCACGCTGCCGCCACACACGCAGCCGACTACTTGCTCTACAACGGTTACAACAGCCTGTTGGTCGGCGCGCTGGCCGACGGAGCCACGATTTATCCGAGCAATTGCTTGGAGCCGACGCGGCGGTACGACACTGGGGCGCTGTCAGCCGCGGGACAGACTCCGGTTCGCAAGGACTTTCTAGAGCTGCTCTACCGCGTATTCGATCGCGAGCAGCTGACGTTAATTCCGGAACTGCAGTTTTCCTCCGCCCTACCTGGGCTCGAACGGCAACTCGTCGATGCGCCCGCCGCGGAGGGAATCGAGTTAGTCGGCGCCGACGGCCGGACTGCGCGGGACCATCGCAGCCAATCGCCGGAACCACTCCCTGCTTACAACGCACTCGACCCGCGGGTTCAGGACGCCGTGCTTGCGGCGGTTCGCGAAGTTGTCCAGCTTTACCAGCACCATCCCTCGTTTCGCGGAGTCGCCCTCGAGGTCAGTCGTGGCGGCTACCTTCAGCTTCCCGGACTCGACTGGGGCTACGATTCGGCGACGGTTCGGCGATTTGAACACGATACGGGCGTGACGGTCGACGGTACCTCTGGAATAGATGTTTATCAGCATCGGCACGCGCTGCTTGTCGGCGAGTCCCGGGCGGCGTGGATCCGTTGGCGCTGTCAGGAACTGGCGAAGTTCTATCGGCGACTTGGTGAAACGATGGCGACGGCCGCTCCGAATGCTCGTCTGATCCTAGCGTGCAAGCAGATCCTGCCCGATCCAGGCTCCAACGAGGAAGTCCGCCACGAGATTCGCACGCGGGGTCGCCTGGCGGAATTGCTCGCCGCGCGAGGGATCGACTTTTCGCTCCTGGGAGACGCGCCGCGGCTAGTGGTGCTGAAGCTGGCCGCCTGGAAACCTTCCGGAAATCTCGAGGAAGGCTTGCTCGACGAAGCCCTCGGCCCGACTGCCTCTTTCGGCACGACGTCTCAATCTCCGACTATGGGTGTGCTCAACTATCGTTCGCCGCGAAGTTTGTGGGTCGCAGATTTTGATCCTGTTTCGCCTTGGCAGCGTGCACAGACCCGGTTGACAGTTGTGGCATCGCCCAGCGCGCGCGAAAGCCGGCGCCGGTTTGTTCGTGGACTGGCCGAGACTGACGCGCAAATGATCTTCGACGGCGGATGGATGGTTCCCTTGGGCCAAGAACACGTGACAGAAGGATTGCGGCGAATTGCGCGCGCCATTCCGCCAATCCCGTTTTACAGGGTGCCTGGCGAAGACGCGTCGGCGATCGTTCACGTCGCTCGACACAACAAGAAGACCTACATTTATGCGGTTAATGCCTTCGGCCAGCCGTGTGAGCTTTCGCTGCAGCTTTCCTGCCCTCCAGGAGCGGCGTGCCGCCCGCTAGGACCATCGCCCGCACTGATCGAGACAGCCCCCGGAAGCGCCGGCAACGAATCCAATCGTCTGAAAACGTCTCTCGAAGGCTACGGACTTGCCGCCTGGGAGATCGACCACGAGGACGCGCGCGTTACCGCAGTTCACACCCAGCTTCCGCCGGCCGAGTTGGCGCGGCTGCAAGCCCGCGTCGGCCGTTTCCAACGACAGCTGGCCGTCGCTCGGCGGACCATTCAAGCCGAGCAGAGTCTGGCTTCGAGCTCGCCGGCGCAACATCCAGAAAAAGCGGGAGCAACCCCCGCCTACCGCGAACCGCAACCCGAGGCAAGCCCCGTCATGTTAACTTCGGGCCGCGGTCCGATTGCGGACGCGCCCCCGGAAACCGAACCGCTGTCGCCAGACGACCTGCGTCAGTTGGCCAAGATCTCCCTGCAACTTGCTCTGGCCGCGGATGAGAAGCGAGTCGCCGAGTGCCAATGGCTCTTGGACAGCTATTGGTGCCGTTATCTGGCCCTACGCTCCGAGTCGACATCACAGCCAGCCCTCTTCCGTGAGGCGGCGAAGCCGGCCGGTCCTGCGACTCGTTAACTGGCCTGCCGGCCAGCCGCGTTCACGCGCCGGTCGCAGACTCTTGTCGATCCGCGAAGCTCGCCAATAGGTCCCGTTTGAGAGCCCGCACGGCCGTCGCCGAAACAGGCGCGGTCCGACGTCCTCCCGCGCAGGCGGCGCCACGGACTCCGAGAATGTCGGGGCATACCTCGGCCAACTCGCCAAATTGGCCGCGGCGCAATCTGCCCGCCAGCCCAATCTTCAGTCCCGCCTGGTGAGCAGAATCGGACAATTGCCGCAGTTCGGCCAGGTCCATCACATCCAACAGATTCCCGGAGCTTTTGTCGAACGTATCGATCAGGAGCACATCGCAGGGAACCGTGTGCGCCGCGTCGAGCAGCAGCGACGGGGCAATTCCCTTGGCCGCTTGCCAGTCGGCATACGCGACTGCCACCCGACGCAGGTTTCGCAGCGAAGGTATTGTGAAACGGTGTTGCACAGTTCGCCAGACTTCTACCCACCGCGCCGGCGAATCAATACCAGCCGAACCGAATTTGACAAACTGGATACCAGGTTCCAGCGGGAAGTCAGGCGATCGCGACTCCCATTCGACAAGCTCGCCCAAAGCAGCGCTGCACGGAATGGAAGTCCCATTTCCGCGGCATTCGGCCGCGTACTGGGTGACAGCGGCGATGGCGTCGGAGTCGGCCATTCCCAGCGAACCGCGACTCGGCTCTTTGATGTCGAGGAGATCACAGCCGCCGGCGACCGCCGCACGGGCCTCAAGCGCGTTTCGGACGCTAACGAGCAGCGCGGGAACTGCGGCGGCCGGATTGAGCGCCTGCGTCGCGTGCGAAGAGGGCACCGTCGATGAGCGTCGGAAGAATCGCGGCGAAAGCAACGACACGAGATTTGTCCAGCCTCTAGAGCAAGCGGGGGGACTCGTCGGCGAACGGATGCAGGCCGCCAAACGTTTTGGGTCGCGGCAGCGCGTCGACAAGAGCCTCGGCCATTTTGAAGTCGGCAAACGTCGTGATTTTGATATTCATCGGCCAGCCTTCGACGATGGTCACCGGGTGCCCCACGTTCTCGACGAGCTGAGCTTCATCGGTCGCCTGCAACGATCCGCGGCGCGCGAAGGCGTCCATGAGCAGTTGCCTGCGAAAAACTTGCGGCGTCTGGGCCCGCCAGAGACCCTCTCGGGGGATCGTCTCGATGATCGTGTGGTTCGGACCGACACGTTTGAGCGTATCGCTCGCGGCGATGGCCGGAATTGCGGCCCCCGATTTCTCGGCCTGCACAAACAGGGTATCGACCCATTCCTTTACCAGCAGCGGACGGGCCGCGTCGTGCACGGCCACGAAATCGACGTCCGCTTTTACGCGAGCCAGGGCCTTCTGCACCGATTCGAATCGCTCGGCCCCGCCCTCGACGATTTCGATGTTCATAAAGGCCAGGTTCGCGCGGAATTTTTCCTTCACCCAATCCATGTCTTCGCGGGACACGACCAGCAGCACCTGGCTGACATCATCGCGGTTAAGGAAGTGTTCCGCCGCCCGAACCCAAACGGGCCTCCCCTTCAACTCGACAAACGGCTTCTTGCGTTTTTGGACAGAGAAGCGACTGCTCTTCCCCGCAGCGGGCAGAATGACTGCGAAGTTGGCCATCGACAGACTCCGCGACGCGAATCGGGTGGAAGCTGATCCAAGCTTGGAACACCCCGGGGCGATTCGATACTACGTCGCGTTCTCGATCGCGACAATTCAGGCAGGCGCGCTGCCGTCAAATGCGGACGGGGGCTAGACCCAGGCTCTTGCGAATCACCGTCAATTGGCCGTAATGCATTCCCTCATGCCACAACAGTCGCATGAGGACGTTGCCGAGGGTCGGCGCGAATTTTTTGAAGTCTTCCGGGGGAGGTCCGGCCAGCTGCTCGTCGGTGAGCGACTCGACCCAACTGCGAAATGCGGCCCGAGACGACTGGTAGTAATCGCGGAGCACCTCGATGGGGGGATACGTGGCCACGTCGGGACTCGGCTGCGACTTGGCAAAAAACATCGTCTTGTACTTCTCAAACAGCGCCCCGTCACGACCGCCGAGAGTCTTCAGGAAGTATTGATTGACGGTTGCAAGGTGCCCCAAGGTCCACAGGGCATGATTGGCCCCCGGGCAAGGTTGATGCAGAAACTGGTCGGCCGGAATGGCAGCCAACAGGTCTTCGACCGCCTTGTCGGTCCAATCAAAGGCGTTAAGCAGCTGGTTGCGAACGACATCTGACATGGTCGATCCCCTTTCTGTTTTGGTGCAGCGAAGTTGGCGCAAGCTCCGTTAAGCGAAGGCCATCGGTCAAATCCTGCCAAAATTCATCCCGCAACACAAATTCCCGCACGAAATCAGGTCGCGGTTTCCACTATTTCCAGCAGAGAGTGCGCAGATGTGGCGGGGTGCCACGTTCGGCATTTCGGGCAAATTGACTCATTTTCGGTCGAGGAACGCTATGAGACTGACGCTGCGAACCCTGTTAGCTTACCTCGACGACATCTTGGAGCCCTCGCAGACCAAAGAGATTGGCTCGAAGCTGACGGAGAGCAAGTTCGCTTCCGACCTGGTGGAGCGAATCCGAGACGTGATGCGCCGCCGTCGGCTTTCGGCCCCCGAAGTCGAAGTCGCGGACGGGAGTCTCGATGCCAACGTCATGGCCGCTTACTTGGATAACACGCTTGCGCCGGAAAAGGTGACCGACGTCGAAAAAATGTGCCTGGAATCCGACATGCATCTGGCCGAGGCGGCGGCCTGTCACCAGATCTTGACGATGGTGTTGGGCGAGCCGGTCGAAATTGCACCGGACAGTCGGCGACGAATGTACGGACTGGTCTCGCAGGGCAGCGGCGACAACCACGCGGCCATCGCGGCCGGGAAACCTGCGGCCGCATCCCCCAATCGCGATGAACTCGACGAGTTGCCGACACCGTCCCAGGCTCAGGAACGGACCGAGAAAATCGACAGCCTCGTGCCCGATTATCTTCGGGCCCGTCCGTTTTGGAAGCGCGCTTTGGTGATTGCTGTGCCTCTGGCGCTAATCGGTGTGTGGGCGGGTCTGTACATCACCGATCCGGCCAACAACCTCCTCAACCGCTGGCTCGGCGGTTCGGACAGCAGCACTGTGAAGACCGCGTCAATCGATCAGAATCGGCCCGCGCACGGCAATGGCGCCAAAGCGGCGAAGGAAGGCGCCGCTCATGCCGCTCGCGAGCCTCTCGCAAACGTGGCCGATGCGGCGGCTACGGGTGGAGTGGCGAAGCTTCCCGCAGCATCGACAACCGGCTCGACCTCGCCGACAACCGGCCCGGACACAAAACAGGCAGACGCCGAGCCTCCGAGTCCATCAGGCACGGCGCCGAGTCTGCCAGACGTTGTTCCGTCCGCAGCATCGACAACTCCTTCCGCCAGCTCACCGGGACCGACTTCCTCGGCATCGCCGGTTGCCGCCCCTGGGACCACTTTGCCAGACAGCACGACGAAGCCGTCGCCTGTCGCCATCAAGGCCCCTGAAATGGCTTCAACCAGCAGCGCAAAAACCGGCGGTGCGGCCCCCGCACCCCCGACACCCGGCATTCCTGGGACCGAATCGAAACCCGCGGCGACGAATCCCGCTGGGACGCCGAATCCCATGCCTGCGAAGCCGGACAAGGTAACGCCCGAAGCTCCACTCGATGTGAAACTGGTCTCAAAGTCTGGCGTTTTGCTGGGGTACGACCCCAATCGCGACGATTGGTTCGTTCTGGAGCGTCCGAGCCTGAAACTGCCGGTGCCAACCGACGAGGCACCCAAAGCCCAAAAGGAAGATCCGGCAAATCAGCTCATCGCACCGGCGCCTCCCGTGCCAATGGCCGGCGAGCGGAGAGCCGACCTGCTCGCGGCCCCAGAGCCGTTCGACAGCCAGCTCAATATTGGCGATGGGCTCTGCCGACTTTCGCTGATTGGGGGAAGCTCTGCTCGGCTGTTGGCGCCGGCGGGCGCGTCCCGATTCGGCGTTGAACTTCGCGAGGGACGCATCGTGCTGCGCAGCGGGATCCCGCAGAACCCAGGAGCCGCCTACACTCCGCTCGTTGTTACGCTTGTCGTCCGCGGCGAACAATGGCAGCTCGAATTCCTGCGGCCAGAGTCGCAATGTGGCATCGAGATTACTCCGATGTTCCCGAAAAAGCCCGCACAAGATGCGAAGGAGGTCGGCTACCGCGGCGGACTCTACGTCGTTGAGGGCGATGTGCGCTTTACCGAAGCAATTGGTCGTCAGCCAACGCTGGTTGCAGGCCGTTGGATTTCTCTGGCGCCGGATGACCTGGCTCGCGCCACCGATCTGTCTGGTTCGGCCTTTCGCGGCAAAGGGGTTGTTCCGACGTGGCTAACGCCCGAGAACCACCGGCTGCCGCCGTCGCTGGTGAAGACTGCACGCGACTTTGGGGAGGGGTTTTTGCCCGACCAGCCGGTATCCCTCTCCATCGGCACGGTTGCTAAGAACGACCGCAATCCGAAAATCGCGGAGCTGGCCGTCAAGACGCTCGCGCTCACCCGACAATATCCGACGCTCGTTGAGGTGCTGGCGCAGGTCCCGCATGATGAAGCAGTCGAGGCCGCGGCCAAGGGGTTGCGAGCCTGGCTGCCGCTGGCGCCGAACAACGTTACGCTGCTTCAAAAAGAGCTGAGCATGGCCTTCGTGCCGGCCGTCGAGGATATTGTGCTCAGGCTGCTCTGGGGTTACAACGAGGACGACGGCCGCAACCTGGACACATCCAAGCAGCTCGTCGAATGGCTCGATAACGACAAACTGGCGGTCCGGGTGCTGGCCATCGATCAAATCAGCCTGCTCACGGGCGGACAGACTCAGCGGTACCGCGCAGGAATGAGGAGTGCCGAGCGGAAGGCCATCAAGCGGCAATGGGAACGAACCGTCGAGCAGAACAAGGGCCTGATCCACAAATGACCGAGAAGGGTGAGGGTGGATTCGCAACGGTACGAAGATTTTTCGAGTTGATCCGCTTCAGCCACACGGTCTTTGCCCTGCCATTTGCCCTGTTTTCGGCCGTTCTCGCGTGGCAGCAGCCGGGCGTGACCTTTCGCGTGAGCGATGTGGCGGGGCTCTTGCTCTGCATGGTACTTGCCCGATCCGCTTCGATGGCCTTCAATCGCCTGGCCGATCGCCGATTTGACGCACAAAATCCGCGCACAGCGGGGCGTCATCTTCCGGCGGGTCTCCTGAGTGTGACCGCAGTGCGTCTCTTCACTACCGCCGGCGCGGCTGGATTCGTCGCCTCGACGCTGCTCTTTCTGCCGAACCGGTGGCCGCTCATCTTGTCGCTGCCCGTGCTCGTGTTTCTGTTGGCCTATTCGTATGCCAAGCGCTTTACGTCACTGGCGCACTTCTGGCTCGGTGCCGCGCTGATGCTTTCCCCGGTTGCCGCATGGATCGCGATCACGGGAGGATTGGCATGGCCGCCCGTACTGCTAGGACTCGCGGTGTTTTTCTGGGTAGGCGGATTCGACGTGATTTACGCCTGCCAGGACGTCGAGTTTGACCGCACAGTGCAGCTGCGCAGCATCCCGGCGAGGTTCGGCGTCGGTCCGGCACTCAGGCTGGCGGCTGTCAGCCATCTGCTGACCGCCGTCTTTCTCGTCGCGCTGTGGTGGACGGCGGGCCTTGGTCCATTGTTTGCCGCGGGAGTCGTGGCTGTCGCGCTGCTCTTGGCATACGAGCACTCGCTCGTCCGACCCGATGATCTGACACGCGTGAATATGGCGTTCTTCAATGTCAACGCCGTAATCAGCATTGGCCTGTTCATCGTCGGCAGCCTGGACGTCTGGACGCGCACGTTGCGGTAAGCGGCGCGAATTAGTGTCTTACGTTCAGCACGTAGGTTGACTTCTTCGTATCGATCGAGACCTCGCTGAAGGTTAGTCGCGTGTTTTTCGTACGCCATTCCAACTGGTCACCGATCGGGCGAATCTCTCCTTCCGAGGGCGGTGCTTCGGCATGCAGCATCATCTCCAGGATTGCGTCACCGAGGTCGGGCCCACGCGGTAGTTTGATGTAAGGCGCTAGAGCGACTGCTCCGAGCGTTTTGATCTCGATCATCGGCCCGCTCGGCGTCTTGACGGCTTCGAGCGAAATTGCCGTCGCGTTTAAATCTCTCCGCACAGTCAGCGGTTTGAGCGTGATCTGTGCCGCGAAACTCGTTATGCCGCTGGCGCTAGTCCATTTGACTCGGTCACCGACAGGACGCAGTTCACCTTGGCTCAGCCAACCACCGTTTAGAACCTTCACATAGGGGGCCAGAAACAGGACGTCGTCCATCCTCATTTTGATCATTCGTCCGGCCGAAGTGTTGACGCATCGAAATGAAATTCCAGTCGAGTAAGGCTTGGTTACTGTCCCTTCTTCAACGACAGTGAACTCGTTTCGATCCGGCAAGCCTGACGATGTCTCGTCTGCAGCTGCGAACCGCGTCACCAAGAGGACAAGGCCGAGAACAGCGCCAATCGATAACCCGTGCCCCATACGACGGCTCCTCCTGAGCGTGACAGACAAACATCCTGATTCATCGTTCCAGGCGCGCAAAGATAACATCGAGCGGCGATTTGGGAATATCCCGGTTTCGTTCTTCGATCCGCACCGCACAAGCCCATGCTCGCCCAAGGTGGCCGGATCCGCTGGGGTGGACTAAAATACCGGCGCGGCGGGAATTCGATCGATTTGCCGGGAAAAACCGCGGAGCCAGGCGTGAATCGCGAACGTGCCCTTGCGACGATCACCAACAAAGTCGAGGCGGGCGAACGCCTCTCGTTCGACGAAGGAGTTTTCCTCGACGAACAGGTCGATATCCTCACGCTGGGGCGACTGGCCAACATCGTCCGCGAGCGGAAAAACGGCAACTTCGCGTTCTACAACACCAATGTCCATCTCAATCCCACGAATGTGTGCGTCTATCGCTGCACGTTCTGCGCGTTTCGTGCGGACTTGAAAGCTGCCAAGGCCTACGAATTCAGTGACGAGATGATTCGCGAACGCGTGCTCGAAGCCACCCGGGCGGGCGCGACTGAAATCCATGTCGTGGGGGGGCTGCATCACCTCAAGCCTTACGATTGGTACCTCAATGTGATCCGTGTCATTCACGACACGAATCCCGAGATACACATCAAGGCCTGGACGCCGGTCGAAATTCACTGGTTCAGCTTCATCACCAAGAAGCCGGTCCGCTGGGTGCTGGAGCAGATGATCGAGGCCGGACTTGGCAGCTTGCCGGGGGGCGGCGCCGAGATTTTCCATCCCGAGGTCCGCGATCAGATCTGCGAGCACAAGGCCGACGCGAGCCACTGGTTCAACATCCACCGCGAAGCGCACGCCCTGGGTCTACGCTCGAACGCCACAATGCTCTACGGTCACATCGAACAGGCACGGCACCGCATCGATCACCTGTGTCGGCTGCGAGAACTGCAGGATGAGACCGGCGGCTTTCAGACGTTCATTCCGCTGGCGTTCCATCCTGAGAACACGGGCCTGTCGCATATCCCAAAAGCGAGCGGGCTGACCGACCTCAAAGTGGTCGCGCTGGGCCGGCTGATGCTCGACAATTTTGATCATGTAAAGGCCTATTGGATCATGCTGGGCGAAAAGACCGCTCAGATCGCCCTCAGCTTCGGGGCAGACGACATCGACGGCACTGTTGTGCACGAATTGATCTACCACGACGCCGGCGCGAAAACTCCGGAAGGGCTGACTGTCGAGCAAATCCATCGTCTGATTCGTGAGGCAGGACGAATTCCTGTCGAGCGAGATACCCTGTATCGCCGTGTGATCCGCGACGGCGCTCAATGGACGATTGGCGAACCGCTGTTAGCCGGGGCGGCCTGCTAAGCCGTCAGTCGGCGCTGGCTATTTGTGCGAAAGGAACTCGGTGCCCGGTCCAACCTCTTCAAGCGACGCGATTCCTCGCACGGTCAGCCGCGAGCTGAAGTTCGCCAACGGCTCGGCCATCGGCGTCAGCAACCGCTGGAACAAGGGTCAGTATTGCTCGATTTTCACCGAGGCGGGCATCGTCGGCTGCGGGATCTACGACCTCGAGACGGCGGCTGAATTCAGCCTGGCGATCGCCATCTGCAAGGGGACGCCAGCCAGGCCGCTGGTCGAGCCCGAGGATCTCTTCGAGTCGAAGATCGTCGGCGCGACGCCTCAGGCAGAGGCAATGGGCATTCGCAAAGGAATCACTGGTAGGGAAGCGGTTGAATTGATGCTGAAGGCCAAGCCGTCGCGTTCGACTTAAGCCGCCTCAACGAGTTGGCAAATTGAAAGACGACCATGACGCACGCCCAGATGAGCACCCCCGGATCGACAAAACCGGGCCTGACGGCTCCGTCCGCGCTACGGGTCAAAACGCTCGATCACGTGACGCTGGTGGTTAAGGATCTCGGCCGCAGTCATGATTTCTACGCCGGCGTGCTCGGCATGCAGCCCGTCGAGCGGCCGACCTTTTCCTTTGCGGGAAGCTGGTTCCAAGCCGGCAAAACGCAGATCCACTTGATTTTGGAACACGCGGAATCGGGGCCGGCCGGCGTGCCGATTCCACAGCAACTGCTAGGCATGAGCCGCACGCATCACTTTGCATTCGAAGTGGAAGACGCCTGCGCGGCGAGCGAAACGCTCCGGCAGAATGGCATTCCCGTCGTCAGCGGTCCGAAAAACCGCCCCGACGGGATGATCCAGGTCTTCGCGACCGATCCCGACGGTCACGTTGTCGAACTCTGCTCGTGGCCCAAAGGCTGATCGAGAAGCGTACCGCTCGCGGCGAGTCGGGGTGCTATTCCGACTTCGCTTTCTCTTCGGAGCCGGACTTCTCTTCGGAGGCGTCCTCGCTTTTCGCCTTGGCCGAGGCCTTCTTGGCTGTCGACGTCGGCCGCTTGGCGGAGGGGCCGGCGCCGGCTGGCGCAAACTCGACTCGAGCCGCAAAGAGTTGCTTGAGCCGCGTGGGATTGTAGAGACGCACCATGCGGCTCTTGTAGGTCACGCGACCTTGAGCATCGTGCGCGAGGTGCTCGGCCACTTCGGGTACGGCCTGGCCCGCGTAAAGTCCGGCGAACGTCTCGGGGTCGACTCCCTGACCCGATTCGAGATCGGCAATCGCGTCGACTCCACCGACAGTGGTGGCGAACGCGTTAAGCCCCAGGATCGCGGGGACGTAGCGTTTCTCGTCCTGCAGCATCTGCATGGCTTCTGCAAGTGCTTGCTCTGCGCTGCGTAGCTTGTCGCGAGCGGCGCCTTGGATCGGCTCAGCGACTGGCTCAGCACGAAGTGGCGAGGGGGCGCCCAACTGCAGGGCCCCCAGCAAATAGCCAGTGGCCAGAAGGCAAATACAGAAAATCGTCCGGGGGATCCAGCTCATGCTCCGCTCCGTAGGCTGAGGATTAGCCCGCGAATGGCGTGACAGCCCGTCGGAACAGGCCGAGCCCGCGTACAGATCTTATCGTCCTTGCAGGCGAAGCGGTTTGCAAGGGAGAAAATTCGCGCGCTGGCCCGCAAGAACCGACCCGCTGCCTCGTCGGCCCTTTTTCCGAACCCACTGGGGTTGCCCAACTAAGCCTCGACTCGGCCGAGAATGCCGATTAGCTCCGCGAGGCGTTGTTGTATGCGCATCGCGTCTTGGGCACGGCATGCGTGCTGAAGTTCGGCCCCAGCCGCACTGATCTCGGGGAACCCGTATCCACCGCCCGCCCCCTTGAGCTGATGAGCCTGCCGTCCGAGTTCGTCGAGGGAACCGATCTGGTGAAGTTCGGACAGCAAACGGCATCGTTCGGGCAGCGCCTCGACAAAGGACTCGAGCACTTCCCGGAAGTCAGCCTCCATCGCAAACTCCGAGCGAATCGGTGTCTTGGCGATGGGATTCAAGTCGCACATGGCGAAGTTTCGTCCGTTCACGAAGCGTGGGGGGCAGGGAATTCCTAGCATGCGCGGGAGCCGTCGATCGATCCTTTGGAATCGTCCTGACTAGCGACGCAGAGGCCGGTGTAACGACTTTGACGAAACGACCGGTGCTAAGGGACATGCAGCCCCGTGGCAGACGCCGCACGGGTCGCGGGTTCCCAGGCGAATCGCGTTGGGTCAGCCGTTGTGGGAATCGCTGGTGTACGCGAGATTTCCCGCGATTTGAGGGACCGACATGCCTGAAACCGACCACAGCTTTCTCACAACAAACACGAACAGCGCGAGCGAGGTGACCAGCGTCGACGCCCACACGAGAAAGTTCAGGTCGATTCCAGTCTCGGTGATCGGCCGTTGGTTGTAGGTTCCCAGAAGTTGCCACCACCAGTAACCAAAGTTGAAGATGTCCATGACGGCATGTCCGATCATCGACGGAATGAGTGAGCGCGAGGCATACGCCAACACGCCGAGCATGACGCTGGCGAACAGGCCCGGGACGAAGAGCGCACCGATCCAAGCCTGGTCCAGATGGACGGCGATAAACAGCAGTGACGTGATGCTGATCGCGGCCGCCGGTCCGTAGCGGGCTTCGAGCGGGCGCTGCATATAGCCTCGAAAGCCCGTCTCCTCACAAATGCCTGCCACGAGCGATGCCATTACCACAAAAGGCCAAACAAGGGTCGCGGGAATCCGGGCGACGTACGCGGGCGGCACGAATTGCTCAGCGGGATACGAGAACAAACGAAAGACCGTGAGGACTGCAGACTGGAACGCGATGACGAACAGCAAAGCGCCGGCCAGACCCCAGATCCAAGTCGCGGACGACAGAACCGTCTCGCGGAAACTCTCACGCCGCGTCGCCTTGGTAGCCGGCCAGAACAGTCTGCCGCTAAAGAAGATCCAATAAACGGCAAGCAGCACAGGCGCAGCCACTAGCGGAATCCAGGCGACGCCAAGCCGAAGGCCGATCATTGCCAGCAGGCTCCATGATTGGACACCGACTCCCATCACCACGAGTCCAACGAACGCCGCCCGGACCACCGGGGGAACGCGACTCCACAGGCTGGCGCGCGGCAGAGGCAGGGTCTTGTCTTGCATGGGACTGCGTCCTCAGGAATTAGCCGACGATCGGCCGAAGCGTTTTGTGTGCGCCTGTGAATCGATTCGCACGCGTCGGCAACTTCTTGGCGCCAAATTTCGGAAAAGACCGAAATAAGGCTCCGGGCGACACCGCGGCCCAGAGAAAACGTCGCTCACCGTTACGATTCGGACCTGTCGGAATCCTTAGCGCCAGACAAACTCACCGTGCTCGACGCTCCAGTCGTTGCCGAAGAAGCCGGCCGCTTTGATGCCGGCCAGCCCTTTGGTCAGGGCATCTGGGCGGAATAGCACGCAGTCGGGGTAGCCGACGCCGGAGACGAAAAACGGGAGTCGGTCGGTCAGCCGCATGCCTTTGATGCCCGTGCCGCAGACGGCTCCAACTGTGGCTACGTCGCTTCCCGGCCGGGGGCGCACGCAGAGACAGCCGAGATCATCTCCATTTGCCGTGCGATCACCCAGCAGAACCGACCCGGACTTCACATGCACCGGCCCCTTGCCCAAGAGCGCGCTCCAGGCGGCATTGGTGTCGGCATTGCCGTAAAGAACCACGTTGCGATCGTGGTCCTTGGCCGGGTCGAATTGGGAATCGGGAACGACTGGAATAAACCCGTTGCCCCGATACCAGAAGTTCTCCGCGTCAAATCGAGCTTTGCGAAGCGCCCAGGCGTTCTCATCCAAGGAACCCTTCGTTCCAATTACGAACACGACGCCATTGCGGAACGCATCACGAAACGGTCCACTTCGCGCCGGCGTTTTCGTCCCGGACGCGGCCTTGCCCGCTGGACTCCATTTGCCGCCAAAGCGCTCGACCCAAATCGTTGCGACATCGCACGGCCAGGGGACGTCTTTAAGCTGTCGCCCGTCCAACTCGATCTGAAGAGAAGCGCCCGGCTTCATGTGACGCACATCGAGGGCCAGGCGCGCCACGTTTTCTGTCTTGCCGGCAAAGCTCCGCTTCTTGGGATCGTGGGTCAACTCGATGGAGCTCAGTTTGAAGGCCTTTTGCTGGGCTTCGATGGTGGCCCACTCGCATTGAGCCGAAACTCCGGGGCTGGCCGTGGCAAAGGCGACATGTTCGACCTTCCCTCGCTCGGGAAGAGATCGCTGCGAGAAAAACTCGAACATTTCCGGCCAGTCGACACACCGGTTGCCCCACCAATGGCCCGCTCCGACGCGTTCATGATAGGCCCAGTCGGCGTGAAAACTTCCCAGGAGCTTGCGCATCTCGCGCGCCTGATCGACTGGAACGTTGTCATCCTGGTCGCCGTGCAAAACATAAACGCCGAGCGCCGACAGGTTCTTGACCAGGGCCAGCGTGTCGCCGGCCGACGCGGCTCGCTGGAACAAATCAGCCATTGCGTCCGGATGTTCGGAGCGCGGGACCCCCGCATACGACATCATGCTGATCCAGCCCGCGCTCGGGCCGATCGCGGCAAACTTGTCGGGATAAGTCACTCCCAAGTGCCAGGTGCCATGACCGCCCATCGAATGGCCGGTGAGCCAGATGCGGCGTCGGTCGACCTTGAGCGTCCGGCAGGCCTCGTCGAGAACTTCGAGCGCATCGAGTCGTCCCCAATCCTCCCAGTCGAAACCGTAGGGACGACGATTCGTCGCCGCCACGACGTGCGTCCACGGTTTGGGCGTAAAGCAAGCCGCCTGGCCGAATCCTTCGACGCCGGCGCCGTGCAGCGTCAGCGTCAATCCCGGCGTTTGCTGTCCGGGGATCGCAGGGACGAGAGCATAGTATTGAACGCTGCCGTCAATTTTGCTGCGAAAGGTCACTTTGCGAGTTTGCTCCGGCTTCACAACGCGAAGATGAATCTCGGTCTTCGCGATCGTCGTCTTCTGATCCCCCGCCGACTTCAAGTCGAGTTGGACCGAGACAGCGTCGTTTGTCGCTATCGGAGTTCCGACAATCCGAAACGGCACCTTCGACACACTTAACGGTGGAAGTGCGGGCAGACTCGTCCGCTGCGGTTGGCCGCCCGGCAGCGTCGTCGTGACGGTCAGATCCGTTTGCCAGGTTTGCGTGGCATTGATCACCGGCACGGCAGCCCAGCCGTCGTACTGCTGGCTTGCGATCAAGTCCGGAACCGTGATGTCGGCCGTGTTGAAGAAAAGTGCGGCGGGCGGAGCGGTGAGCTTTGCTGCCAGTGCTCCCCGAGCCACGGTAAACAGAAATTGGTTCGGCCCCTGTTTCAGGTCAACCGGCACGTGCACGTAGCCGTACGAATAGGGATCTCCCGCCCGCGGTTCGCCGTTCACCCAAACCATTCCGTGGCCGCTAGCTTCCAACACCATCACGCGGTCTTGGGGCGAGAGGACGGAGAAAAACGCATAGCCTCCATTGAGCGCGCGATTCTGATAGCTTCCGTCCTTGCCGGGCGCAAGTTTTTCCCACGTGCGCGATCGGCCGTCCGGCCGCAGGACAGTATCACCGGCCTTCGGCGCTTGCCACGTGCCGGCCGCCACTAGGGCCGCCACCGGATCAACGGGAAACGGGACTCGCGCGGCGCGCGCGGCAGGCGCGAGAATTAGTGCCTCGCCGAATGGCGGCTCATGTGATGCGTCAGCAGCTTGTAGCGAGGAACCATTCAGGAGAATTATCAGGCCAAGCGCGATGCCCAGCCTTTGGCGGAAAGATGACAAACGCATCCTCGACTTTCTGCGGTGATTGCCAATCGTTGCCCAATGCTTTGTATCGTTTCGCCTGGGACCATGTCATGCGGACTGGCCTCTTTCGGAGATCGCTACGGTTACAATTCCTGCCAGATCGGTATCTGCCGGGAGAAAAGCGTGCAGGACGAAGCCAGTTACGTTTGCGAAGCGTGCGGAGAAGAAATCGTCGTGCCGATCGATTTTTCCGCCGGAGAGAGCCAGGAGTACGTCGAAGATTGTCCCGTCTGCTGTCAGCCCAATCTCGTGCACGTCGAAATTGACGAGGAGGGTCGGGTGCGGGCTTGGGCCGAAAAGGAGAGCGGCTGAGCGGACCGAACGACCAGAGATCGGGCCGTGACCTTGGGTCGAGCGCCCTGCTCCAGCGACGCGTTTCTTTGACACACGCCGCAGGACCGTGACGCCCTAGCCCTTGCGCTAGCGAGGCGCGGCTGAGTCGCTGTTTCGACCAATACGCCCGGCCATTTGGTGCCGATCTCTTCCGACGTCGAGCCTTCGCGCGCTCGCTTTCTTTGGCCCTGCATCTGCTTGTTATGTCGACCGAACCGCTCCAATCCGAAACCTCCGCATCGCTTGCACAACCAGCGACCGAGCCCGCCGCATTGCAGCCTGGGAGGCAACCCACCGACGATTCCGCATCGGCGGCAATAACCTCAGAACCGTCATCGACCGCGCCTCCTCTGCCGCCGCGGATCGACGCCGGCGAGGATCTCGATAACGTGTTGGGAGAAGTCAGCCGCATGTTCGCAACGGCGGCCGGTCACGCGGCACCGCTCGCGGCTCTCGCCGAGGACACGATCAACGACCATCTGGCCGACCTGACGTCAGGTTCCGATTCGAGATCGGCCGACCGCAGCGCACCGCAAACGCAGGCCGTTCCAATGGACAGCGCAGCCGATCTCTTTCGCGCTGCGCCACCGGTTGACGAGATGCAGGCCCCCTTGCCGCAACCGACAGCGACAACTCCCGAAACGCCACCTGATGAGGCGGAGCCCGCGGAAACAGAGACAATTGCAAAGGTCGAAGGTGATCCGAATCACGAGTCTGTTGAGTCGGGGACCGAGCAGATGCTCGTAGCCGAGGTGCCGCAGGATTCTCGCACGCTTAGCTCGTCCTCGCCGGCCGCGGCAGAGTCAGTGGCAAGGAGCCTCTCGACAAAGGCTTTGGCATCGGCCCGCGCGCTGCGATCGTCTGTTCCGGCACGGGTCATTCGAGCGACGGCGAGTGCGTCGGAGTTTTCCAAGCGAATTGGACCGCGCCTGCCGAAGCGGGCCAAGCTGGCGGCCGGAATGATGGCGGCCATGCTACTCGGATGGGTTGGCGGCGCTGTTGTCACGCGGTCGCGCGCCGCACCGAGCGTAGTCGAAAGTCTCCCAGTCCCCGAAACGACTCTCGAAAACATCGCTGAGCAGACGTCAGCGGACAAAGCGAGAATCACCGCCCTCGAGGAGCAGCTCGAAAAAGCACAGCACGACCGGGAAGTCGCTCAGCATGAACGCGACCAGGCGCGACAGCGGCTCGAGCAGTCGGCCGCGATCGTTCGGAGCGAGCAGCAATCGATTGCCGCCCAACGGGCCAGCGATGAATCGGGTCGAACGAAAGCCCTCGAGGAGTTTCAAAAGGCCGAAGAGCGTCTGCATTTGATGGAACTGCGCGCGTACGACGCCCAATTGGCTCGAGTGCGGGACGTTTGGCAGCGCAGGCCTGGCTCAGCCGCAGCCTTGCTCGAGGATCCGATTGCTTGCCCGTCAAGACTTCGTGACTTCACGTGGGGTTATTTTTACGGAAGGGCGAAAAATGATCGTGCCACCTGGCGAAGCCAGAGTCCGATCAATGCGTTGGCCTGGTCGCCCGATGGGACACTGGTGGCAAGCGCCGCACACGACGGTTCAATTTTTATTCGCGACGCTGTTAGCGGCAAACAGCTTGCATCGCTCGCGGCGCATGTGGGAGGCGTCAACGCCTTGACCTTCTCGCAGCGCGGCGAATGGCTGGCTTCCGCGGGGGCCGACGCCACGGTGAAGCTCTGGGACGTCGCGGCGCGCCGCCTCGAAGCCACATTCTTCGGACATCTGGGAGCTGTGCTTTCGGTGGCGATCGCTCCCGATTCTTCGGCGCTCGTCTCCGGCGGCGACGACGGGACGGTGAAGTTCTGGGACGTAGCGTCGCGTCGCGCCGTGGCCACGCGTTGGGGCCACCCCCGTAATCAAGAGCCGGACAACGCGGACGATCCGACCCGCTTTGTTCGCGCGGTGGCCTTTTCACCCGACGGGCGCCTGGTCGCATCGGGCGGGTATCAAGTCGTGCGGATCTGGGGTGCAGACGCCTCGGAGAAAGTGACGCTTACCGTTTCGGATCGTAGCGTGAGCGCCCTGGCCTTTTCACCAGATTCAACCACGCTTGCGATCGGGAGCGAAAGGTCGATTTCTTTGAGAGATGTCGAGTCGCTTCTTGTCGTCTCGGGGCCGCAGGCTATCGATGCGCCGATCGATGGTCTGACCTTCTCGTCCGACGGCGCGTGGCTGGCTGCGGCCGCAGAGCGCGGGGTTGTCTTCAACCGGTCTAATCGCCCGTCGCAGGACGGGTCGCAGTCAAAGATGCGTGCGAAACTGCGTGTCTATCCAGATGGTTACGATCTGGCCCATCCGCGGTATTTAATCGGGCATGACGGACCCGTGACGGGCATCGCCTTCGCGCCGAGCGGACAATTTGCCGCAACCAGTGGGTCTGACGGAACCGTTCGTTTATGGGATCCACGCGGCGGGGTCGTCGACAAAACGCAGCCCGACCTTGTTTTGCGTGAGATGCCCCGTGCGGCCGCCCTCGCCTATTCGCCGGACGGTCGCTGCCTGGCCGTCGGTACTTCCGATTCGATCCGCCTGTTGGACCCGCAGAGCGGAGTGGACCTGGGCCGGCTTGAAAACCGATGCGGCGATATCTGCCGGCTGGCAGTCTCTCCGGATGGGGCCCACCTTGCGTCAGCAGGTCGCGACTGGCCGATTCTAATCTGGTCGGTCCCAGTCAAGCGGATTGAATTGGCCTTAAACGGACACACGGCGGGCGTGAATTCCATCGCCTACGCAGTAGACGGAAAAACGTTCATTTCTGCCGGCGACGATGGCACCGTGCGAATTTGGAACGCCGCAAGCGGGCAATCGGTTGCCTGCCTAAGGGGACATGTGGGACCGGTGTTGAGCGCGAGCCTCTCCCCCGACGGCAAGTTGGCTGCGTCGGGCGGATCTGACCAAAAGATTCGACTTTGGAGCGTTGAGCGAAGGCAAACATTGACAACGCTTGTGGGCCACGACAGACCGGTGGTCACACTCGCGTTCTCTCCTGACGGCCGATTCCTGGCTTCCGCACAGGGTCGAGCGCCGCAGCTCGACGCAAACGCAAGTGAAGCCCGGCGGCCCCTACGGTTGTGGCGGATGCCGGAGGGGAAGGAGATCCTCGCGTTCGGTCCGTCCGGCGCGGAAGTATGCGATGTCGCCTTTTCGCCCGATTCCAGGACGCTTGCCACATCGGGGCCGGGCGGAGTGACGCTTTGGGATCCGAGCACGGGCGAGATGCGGGAGACGTTGCGCCTTTGGCGGGCGCCGAACGCAGCGTTGCAGCGTCAAGACGCAACTTCACGTTCTGCCTGGCCGATTGCGTTCTCACCCGATGGCAGCTCGCTTGCCGCTGGCGGCGACGCGGCACTCAGTATCTGGACCGCCGCGCCCTTTGCACTCGCGCCGGTCGAGAAAACCGCCGCCGCACCCTAGATGGTCGCAAAGCTCGCCCGCGTTGTGGAATAATGGCGGTGTCCACTTCTCATTGGAACCGCACATGACCCTCCCATTTCTTCGCCGTCTCTTCCTCTCGATGGCTCCCGCACTTGTGATCGCGGGGCTTTATTTGCCGACCGATTCGCGAACGCTCGCCGCGCCCGGTGACGAGTCGCCGGACGGGCGACCCGGATTGCGGCCTCTGCACGTGTGGGATGAGCAGCCGGAGTGGGTCACCTCGCTGGTGTTTTTAAAGGACGGCCGGCATTTCTGTGCGGGTACCTACGAGCAATTGCTTGTATTCGATGCTCGCGACTCAGCACCGCCCAAGTCTGTCAACTTGCCGCCGGGTTACTTGAAAGCGCTCGCTTTGTCGCCGGATGGCAAGACGTTGGCTTGCGGACATTACCAGGCCGTGACCCTCTTGGACGCGGCGACGCTGGCTGTTCAGCGCACGCTGGGCGAGCATGCCGGCTATGTCACGGGACTGGCTTTTTCAGCCGATGGACGGCAGTTGGCGACAGCGACCGAGGCGGCTGAAAGCGAATCAGCACGAGTTTTCGACCTCGCGAGCGGCAAGGTCGTCCACGTGCTTGCCGGTCATCGGTTCCCGGTGCGCGCCATCGCCTTTTCGGCGGACGGGAAGCTGATCGCAACCGCTGCCGGTGACGAAGGCCGCGTCACGCAGCCGGGCGAAGTCAAAGTCTGGAGCGCGGCCGACGGCAAGCAGCTCAATTCATTTTCCAACCCAAAGCGGGCGGCCACCGGCGTCGCCTTTTCCCCCGACGGCAGATATCTCGCGTCGACCGGTTTCGACGAACGGGTAATCATCTACGACCTGTCCAAGGGCAAGGCGGTGTCATTCTTCGCCGGTCACAGTCGGCCCACGAATGCAGTGCTCTTTGCCCGCGGCGGTGCACTGGTGATTAGTGCCTCTGGAGGAAGAGCCCGTGGAAATAATGAGGTGAAGATTTGGGAGCGTGAGACTGGCACCGAACTGGCCACGATTTCGGCCCACTCGGCACGAGTCGATGCCATCGCTCTCTCGCCCGACGAGTCGCTCCTAGCGACCGGCGGATACGACAAGCGCGTGATCGCGTGGGATGTCAAAGCGATCCTCAAGGGCGAACCGCTGCAGTCTGGGGCGGCAACTGCGAAAGGCCCGGCAAAGTCGCTCGGGCACAGCATGGCGTTGTCGCTGCACAAGACGCCAAAACCCGCCGAGAACGCTGCGAAGGCAACTGGCGCACAAACAGTCGACTTGTCGAAGGCAAATACGGCGAAAGGTCCCGTCCGCGTGGGCATCATCGGGCTCGACACATCCCATTGTGCCGCCTTCACGCAGGTCTTGAATGATCCAAAGGCCGGGCCTGACGTCTCCGGCTTCCGCGTCGTGGCGGCCTACCCGCGCGGGAGTGCCGACATCGTTTCCAGTACGGAACGCATTCCGGAATATACGAAGGACTTTCGGAAACGTGGCGTGGAGATCGTCGATTCGATCTCCGCCCTGCTCCCCAAAGTTGACGTGGTGCTGCTGGAAACGAATGACGGGCGCCCTCATTTGGAGCAGGCGCTGGCGGTGATGAAGGCGGGCAAGCCCATGTTCATCGATAAGCCCATCGCCGGCTCGCTGGCCGATGCGATCGCCATCTTTGAGGCCGCGAAACATTGCCGTGTGCCGCTCTTTTCCAGTTCGTCGCTGCGATTCGGAAAGCATACGCTCGAGGCCCGCAACGGCAAGATCGGCACCGTTCAAAGCTGTGAAACGACGAGTCCTTGCCACCTCGAACGGACGCATCCCGACCTGTTTTGGTATGGAATTCATGGAGTCGAGTCGCTGTTCACCGTCATGGGCACCGGCTGTAAGAGCGTCCGCCGCACCACGAGCACGGCTACGGATGACGTTGTCGTCGGACAGTGGGAAGGGGGCCGCATCGGCACTTTTCGCGGCACGCGCTCCGAAGGGGGCTACAGCGGAAAGGCCACCGGCACGAAAGGGACACTCGACGTCGGGGCGTACGACGGCTATCGGCCACTCGTCGTCGCCATCGTAGAATTCTTTCGAACTGGGATCGCTCCGGTGAAGGAAGACGAGACACTGGAGATCTACGCCTTTATGGAAGCGGCCGACGAAAGCAAACGCCAGCACGGCGCAGAAGTGACGCTGGCCAGCGTGATGGCCAAGGCCCGTGTCGAGGCCGAAAAGCGATTGCGGCAACTGCAATGATCCGGCGCGATGACGGCGGCGATTGGCTCATCATCGAGCAGATCAAGCACGCGAATCTGGCCGCCGAGATCGCCCGCGCGTGGGGAAACGAGCGGTTCGAGCCGCTTGCGTTCAGTCGCGGTGGGATGTCCGGTCTTGCCTTCTATCACGGCGTATCGCACCACGATGATGGATGGAACGAGTGGGATTGGGCGCCGCGCGTCGATCCGAGGACGGGTATGCCGCGTGATTTCCGCGAGATGCGAATGCACGATGCAACGGCGATTTGGACCAAGAGCATCTCCGCCGCAGCTAAGCTCTTCCCGCTGGCGGGGTATGCGGTCAGTCGTCATTTTTGTTACTTGGCGGAGCTGGTTCGAAGCGGCGGGCGCCACGATCTGGAAGATCTGGGCGCGGTCACCGAATTTCTCGAGCGGCAAACGGCTGTGCGAACGAAGTTTCAAGAAAAAGCGGAACTCCACGGTTGGGGAGAGGACTTCCTTCGCCATCGAGAATTGGCGTACCGCATAGTACAGTTCTTCGACCGTGTGAGCCTCTGGCTGTGCTGCGCCGATGAGCACGAACCACAGGAATTTACCGCTCCGATGGGCGAGGTCGTAACGATCTCGTCGCGACCGTCAACGCCGATCACTGGTCCGTCGGCATTCGGCGCGTACCGGCTACAAGCCGAGCGACCCGACTATCGAGCGTGGACCGTTGCAATCGAGCCTTATCCGTTGAGCGAAGACGCACATGAGTTCCGTGTCGACGCACGACGCATTCCGGCGCGCAATTACGCCAACGACGCGGATCTTCACGCGACCTGGAATGACGCGCCCCATGTGTGGAGTTGGTCTGGACGTTAACGCGCCGATAGGCCCAAGTGCGCTCGATCGGATGCTTCCGAGAAGCGCCCTACCGCCGCCAGAACGCCATCTGAAAGAGTGAAAGCACGATCTCGAACACGATCAGCGCCACCACGTACCATTCGACCCGCAGCGTGCGGCGGTCTTGCAGCAAGTCGAGCAGGATCTGCGTGGTCCGCGCGATCAGGTCGAGCTTTCGCTCGAGCACGACGTTGCGATCGCGAATCTCCAACTCGTCGGCCACGCGGAGGTTGAGGATCTCCAGGTCAGGCCGATCCCAGAGGACGTCGGGCTTTTCGGCCGGTTGCACACGGCCCACCATCTGTTGCTGGCTCAGCAAGGCCGTGCCCAGGTCGCGCAACAGGGCCCGCGCCTTCTGACGGCTGCGCCCGGTAAGTTCAATCTCGAGCGCAAACGGCGCGATCCGGTCGAACGCTTCCGCCACTCTCGATTCATACATCCCCAACACGATGCTTTTGCCCGCATTCTCGGCCACCACCTGGAAGCGCTCCACGTCGTGATTCTTGAGGACGATCACTCCGTTCTCGACGCCTTCGGTCGCATTGGGATCGACGCGAGTTTCAATTTCATCGACCTCTGTTTTGGCCAACACGCCCGAGATAAAGGGACGCATCCGGTCCAATAGGGTCGCCTCGTCGGCTGCGGCGACTTCGAACAGCACGATTGCTCCATAGCGAAAGAGGACGGCGACTCCACCCCCTTCAGTCGCGACGGTCAACGGGGTGGTCGCAATCGCTTGGAGCTCGGAACGAGGCAGCTTGGAAAGTGAACGCAGATCGAGCCGCTCGCCGACCAGCAGCGACTTGCAGCGAAACTGCGATTTGCCGACCAGACACTGCATACCACTTCTCGCTTCGCCAGCGGCGCAATCTAACTGATCGGGACCCATTCTCAAACGAGGTAGGTTTCGAGCGAGGTGCCCAGGGGGCAGACAATGGGATTGATTCGGAAGGACACGGCACCTATTCTGAATTTGTGATCCGTTAAGGAGCGGGTGATTTCTTCGCTCGCGGCGCGCGGTTTGCGTCAAGCTGGAAGGAGGCGCTTTCCATGGCGGTGCAACACGCGGATCTTTTTCATTGTCTCGCCTGCGGGCGTGTGGCGTACGAGCCGCACGGCGGGCCGGCCCCCGACTGCTGCGGACAGCCGATGGTTCGCGCGGTTTCGGACGTGGTTAAGGAAGTTCCCGGCGGCCCGGTCGCGGAATCTGGGATGCCGAGTGACGTCGAGGACCACGCTCTCTTTGCCGAGGTAATCGAGCTGTCTCAGTGGTGCCACCGGCTGCCGGATGTCGACATTTCTCGGAGCGAAGAGCTCGCAAACCGGCTGTCGGTTCTCTATCAAGCGCTCATAGATCAATTTCAGGATTCCCAGCACTTGGGAGTGGGAGCCCCTGGAACGGCCTCGTGGGAAACTGCGGAGCGTGTGGGTGGCCAAGCGCAACAGCTCTTGGCGACATGTGCGCAATTTGTGGGCCAACTGCGGAACGGACCGTCGCCGTTTGGGAATTGGGTCGAGGTCTGCGATCGGCTCGATGAGCTCGTCGCTCAATTCCGGATCTTTGTACGGGCCGAAAACGAGTTCACTCGCGTGTCGTCCGACAGAGCACGCGAATCGCGTCGCGGGTCGGTGGGGAACGGCCACAACTAGCTTGCCAACGTCCGGGTGCTTGAGCGCGAAAGGCTGCAAACAACGCCCAGGCAGGCGAGGCTCATCACGAGTGCACTGCCGCCATAACTGACAAGGGGCAGCGGAATGCCTTTGGGCGGAATCAGGGCTGTGACCACGGCCATGTTCGCCAGTGCCTGCAGCACCAATTGCGTCAAGAGCACGAATCCGGCTGTTGCCGCGAACCGATCGCTCTGAATTTCACGCAGAGCCCGCAACCCCGTCCAATACAGAGCGGCGAACAAAAGCAACAATCCCAAGGTTCCGACGAGCCCCAGTTCCTCTCCGACGACGGAAAACACGAAGTCGGTGTTGGCCTCAGGGAGAAAACTCAGCTTCTGCCATCCCTTGCCCAACCCCGCACCGAGCAGACCGCCGCTCCCTAACGAAACGAGCGATTGGTCGAGCTGATAAGGCACCTGCGACCAATCGGACCAGGTTGCGAGAAAACCGGTCAGCCGTCGCACTTGATAGGGGCGCAAGAGGGCCAGCAGCCCGGCGGCGGGCACGGCGGCCGCTCCGGCGAGCAGAAAGTATCGAGTCGGCAAACCGGCCACGAACAGCGTCATTCCACCGATGAGCACCAAAAAGACTGAAGTCCCCAAGTCGGGTTCCATCAGGACCAAACCGCTGGTCACGGCAATTGGCGCTGCGAGGGCAGCAAGTGATTTCCATCCAATTCGCGAATTGCCCTCTTCGCCGCGACACTTCGAGGAAAGGAATTCGGTTTGGCGACTCACAAACAGCGCGACCGCAATCTTGGCGAGTTCCGAAGGCTGGAACTGAAAGCCGCCGTAGCGCAGCCACCTTCGCGCGCCGTTAACTCGCGTGCCGATTTTCGGCAGCAAAACTGCCGCGAGCAGAGCGATCGCTATTGCCATTAAGTACGGCGCAGCCCGACGCCAAAATCGAGGGGGCGCGCAGCCGCAGAGTCCGGCGAGCACCACGCCAACCGCAAGGGCCTCGAGCTGGCGGGAAAGGTAGATGCGTTCAAATTCAGTCGGCCAGGACGTAATACTGGCGCTGTAGACCATGACGATGCCGAAGCCGACGATCGCACAGCTCAGGCAGACGAATTGGCCGCGTTTTGGGTCCATCGCGTGCGATTTCGCCAATGTCACAATCGGAACAGGTCGTGGCGCGCACCGCGAGACTCACCTGGCCGCCGGTGCTACTGCTGCATCCTTTCGACGCACGGACGGAAGGGATTGAGTCCAAGTTACGTTTACCCGTGAGCACAGCGGAAAGCGCGACGGCGTTTTCGGTTGTTCCAGGACGGACTCCGCGCCGCTTCGACTCAAATGGGTGCGTCGGTCTAAGACTGCTTTTTTCGTGCGCGGCTTCTTAAGAGCGCGATCCGGCCCATATCGTGGGGGCTCACGCCGATTTTCGCATTGTGCTGGCGGTCTTCTCGACGGCCCGCACGAAGCGGGGACCATGAGTCGCAAGCGAAAACGACTCTTCGACGCGGCGGCGTCCCGCGCGGCCAATTGCGTCCCTCAGGAATGAGTCCTTCAGCAGCCGAGAGATGACTGGGAACCAATCCTGAAGAGTCGCCGCGAAGAGGCCGTCGACACCGTCGTGAATAATGTCTCGATTCACGCCCACCGGGCTGCACACGGCCGGGATACCCAGCGCCATATACTGCAGGGCCTTGAAGCCACACTTGCCCTGCGTCCAGCGATTTTCCGGCAGCGGCATCAGACCCAGATCAAAAGTCGCCGCTTCAAGGATCTCGGTTTTCGGCGACCACGGGACAAAGACATGCGGCACGCGCCCCAGCCGGAAAAAATCGAAGCCGTCGACCGTATCGGAAATGACCTTAACTTCGATTGGACCGTGCAGGTGTGTCAAAGCGTGGAAAATCTCATTGAGATACGCGTTTGTGCTGCGGCTGCCAGTCCACCCAATGGTGACCGTGTGCAACGTGGCGGTCCTCAAGCCCGGGCGGTAGGCGTCGGTGTTGATGCACGTCGGCACTACGAGAATGCGGTCCGTGTCGCGAGAGACCTCGTCGGCCAGAAATTGGTTGCCGCAAACGACGAGGTCGGCCGCCCGCACGGTGGCCGCAAATCGGCCCCGCCGCCGCGGATGATCGTCGCCGTTCGAGGCATACATCACCGCATCGTCGACGTCGTAAATGAGACGACGCGCTACGCTTCGCAACACGAACAGCTCGACGCGGCTCAAAAGGCGTTTCTGTAGCACAACCGCGTCGTAAGGACCGAGCTTGCGATACATCAACAGCCGCCCCCAGGCGTTCGTCGGCAGGAAGAACGTGTCGCACTCGTGACGTCGGGCCGCGAAGTAGGGCACCATCTGCTCGATTCGAAACCGATAGCTCGGTTTCGACGGCCTCGTCGTGAGAAAGGCGATCTTCATGCAATGACCCGCGTTCGATTCCTTTGAAGATGCCGTGGCGTTTGGCAGGCGTCGCGCGGCGTCTCAAGCGGCCTTACCGATGCCGGTCCGCGAAGTTGAGAGCAACGCACCGGCTCCAGAGGTAGGCACGCTGACGATGTGCCAGAGCGGCGAAATCCCCCACAGAATCGCGTGTCTTTCAATCGGCTTGAGGCCGGCACGTTTAAGATCGTTCAGAAACGCCCAAACGGGGACTGGGATGCGCTGACGAGAACCGGTCGGCGACCGCCGGCGCGCGATGCCCAATTGCAATGCGCCGAGCGAGAAGGCGTTGCAAAAGGAAGCAATGACAGGTCCACGGCTGATCCGACGCAACTCCCGTAACGCTTCGATGCGAAGATCACTCGAGCCGAGACGATCGAAAAATCCGGTGCACACCACAGCGTCAAAGCTTCGAGTCGGAAAGCTAGTCTGCAACGGCTGGCCGAGCACAAACGTCGGCGTAGGAGCGCATGAATTGCCGGCCTTCACGATCTCCTGCCACCGGCGAGCCGTGCTCTCCAACGCGATCTCAGACGGATCGACGCACGTGACCCGGTACCCGCGCTTAGCGAAAACCTCGAGGCACTGCCCCGATCCGCAAGGAATGTCGAGCACGGCTGACGCGCTCGGCACGCGAGCCAGGGCTCGACACACGCTCCGAAGTTCTCGCCGACGTGCCCACGCGTTTGGCGGGGGAGAGTCGGCGATTGGCTCAGTGGCGCACTCGGCGTGCATAAAGCGTCTGCTCGCGTCGGTGTTGGATCATCTATCCGGCTCCGCCAATGGGCCGGGGCGGGATTCTAGGAGTTTCCTGCAGTTGCCTCCAGACGGTTTTCCAGTCCCCCCGGCTTCCCAAAGTGGCCAGATAGGACTGCAGAAATCGACAGCGAAGCGCGGGCGTCACGCCCAGAATTTGATGCGTCGCCTCGTGCAACCGCGCGAGGTTCTTTAAGCGAGTTGCCTGGCGCCCCAGCCGTGAACGCGCCGCACCGTCGAGATCGACAAGGAACACTTCGACTCGTCGGTCGTTCTCCCGGATGAGCAGGTTCGCCGACTTGAGGTCGCGGTGTGAAAACCCGCGCTGGTGAAGCGTGCCGATCAACCGTCCGAGCTGCCGGGCCGCCTCGCATGACGCGGCGCGACAGCGCGCTGGTGCCCAGTCCTTCGCGGTCCCGGCAAATGCATCGAGCGGCGCTGCACCCTCGATCCACTCGGTTGCCAGATACGAAGGGCTGAGCAAGTTATGCCAGCGGGGTGAGACCGCCAATAGCGGGCGCGGCGTTTCGATGCCCAAACTCAAGAGTCGGTGGCCGAGTCGAAAGTTGCGAAGTGCAGCAGACGTTCGAATGCCCCGGACCAATCGACGCAGCTGCGTACGACTTCCACAACGCTTGTAGGCAGCCTGCATCGAGACGCCGCCGATTGCCAGGGCCACTCGCATCACGAGTGCCGAGCGTCCCTGCTTGACCAGCATGGCGGTCGGTTCGCTCAGAATTCGCTCAGGAGAGGCCACGACGTCCGCGAGCTCGTTTTCTTGCATTTCACCGACCGCGATCGCGGTGAAGTCGTGTCCCATGGCTCCGCGGTCCGCAGACGATCGCGTCGCGCGATTTGTCGCTTCCGTTCGTCCAGTCGACAGCAGTTGAAGCATGTGCTCCATTTTGGTTCGCTTGGCGAGCGGCGGGTGTCAGCCCGCCGGTTCTGAAGCGGTCACTCAACCGCAGATTCAGGCACTCGCCGACTGACGTCGCCTGCTTGCCGAGGCGGAATCTTAGACGGCGGGGCATCGCGGCCAAACCCCAGTTTTCGGTGCATCGCCTCGTCCCGCGCCATAAGATGTCGGGCGCACCGCCGGGAGGCATCATTTTCTTAGGAGCGCACCTTGAACAAGCTGGCAAGACTTGGCTTCTTCACTATCCTCGGATTCGCGATCGCGATTTGCTGCATGCGGCCTTGCCGCGCCGCGGACAAGGCGACCCCGCCGAGCACGCTGCCGAACTTTGTCATCGTCTACGCGGACGATGCGGGGTATGCCGATATCGGCTGTTTCGGAGCCAAGGGCATCCGCACTCCGAACCTCGATCGCATGGCCCGCGACGGCCGTCGCTTCACCAGCTTTTGTGTCGCCCAGGGAGTTTGCTCGGCGTCGCGAACAGCGCTGCTCACGGGTTGCTATCCTAACCGCGTCGGCATTTTGGGCGCGCTAGGCCCCCGCGCGAAGATCGGCATCAGCAGCGGCGAGCACACAATCGCCCAGGTGCTCAAGCCGCTCGGCTACCATTCGGCGATTTTCGGCAAATGGCACCTGGGCCACCATCCGAAGTTTTTGCCGACGCATCACGGCTTCGACGAGTATTTCGGGCTGCCGTACTCAAATGACATGGGACCCCGCCCTGGCCAGCAGCGCGGAAATGGCAATCCCGCCTTGCCGCTGATCGAAGGCGACAAGGTTTTCGAGACGAATCCCGATATCTCGCAACTCACGACCCGCTATACCGAGCGAGCCGTGCATTTCATCGACACGCATCATGACGGACCGTTTTTTCTCTATGTGGCCCACACCATGCCCCACGTTCCACTGGGGGTCAGTGAGAAGTTTCGCGGCAAGTCCGAGCGCGGCCTCTACGGCGACGTCATCGAAGAGATCGATTGGTCGGTAGGACAGATTCTCGCGGCTCTTGACCGCCATCACTTGAATGAGCGAACGCTCGTCGTGTTCGCATCGGACAACGGTCCGTGGCTGTCGTATGGCGACCACGCCGGCTCGGCCGGGCCATTGCGCGAGGGGAAGGGAACGGCGTGGGAAGGAGGCGTGCGAGAGCCCTGCGTGATGCGGTGGACCGGAAAAATTCCGGCCGGGACGACGTGCACTGAGCTCTCGGCCACCATCGACATCTTGCCGACATTTGCCGCCCTGGCGGGCGCGACGGTGCCGACCGATCGCATCATCGACGGCAAAGACATTCGCCCTTTGATCTTTGGCGAGCCGGGAGCCAAATGCCCGCACGAGGCTTACTGCTATTATTGGAACCAGGAGCTGCAGGCCGTGCGGAGCGGACCCTGGAAGCTCCACTTTCCGCACACCTATCGGAGCCTTAAAGGTCAGGGGGGCCACGGCGGCAAGCCAGCGCCGTATGTGGATCGTTCGACACCGCTGGTGCTCTTCAATCTCGAGACCGACGTCGGGGAAACGCACGATGTGGCAGCCGAGCATCCCAAGACTGTCGCTCGCCTGGAAAGGCTGGCAGAAGCCGCGCGCGAGGATCTCGGCGACAGTCTCACTGGCCGCGTCGGCAGGAACGTGCGGCCAGCTGGCCATCTTTGAGCATAGCGGGTCAGCGGCTCGCCTTAGACGAACGGCGTGATACCGGGCATCGCCACGGGGGCCACCTCGATCGGTCCCCATTGATAAGCGTGCGGGGTCAGATCTTCCCTCGAATTCATCGCCTGTTCCCAGGTGATCTTCTTTCCCGTGTAAGCGGCCATGCGCCCAATAATGCCCATCATCGTGCTGTGGGCCATGTAGTGTCCGTTGTTGATCGGCTTGCCGCTGCGAATGCAGGCGAACAGTTCGTTGTGCTCGACCTGGTACATATTCGCCTTCGGGCCCTTGTAGCGCCAGATCTCCTTGCCGTCGTGACCGTATGCAACGTGCGCCATCACGTCGACCTGTCCCTTCGTCCCGAAAATGTGATCGTTCACATCCACTGAGCAGCCGTCCTGCTGGCGGCAGCGGCTAAACGTCTTGACGCCATTGGGATATTCGTAGACCACCGCCATATGGTCGAAGATGTTTCCATACTCCGAACCGGTGCGCGTCTGTCGTCCGCCCGTGCCGCTACACGAAACCGGGTACTGATCCCGCATTGCCCACGCCGTCTTGTCGAGGCTGTGCACGTGTTGCTCGACGTTGAAGTCGCCCGAGAGCCAGGTGAAGTAGAGCCAGTTACGAATCTGCCACTCCATGTCGCTCCACGCCGATTGACGCGGGTGCATCCACAAGCCGTGCGTGTCGTAGCTGGTCTGCATCACGACGACATCGCCAACGATGCCATCGTGGACTTTGGCGAACGTCGCGCGCATGCCCGGGTCGTAGCGCCAGCACAATCCGGAGACGACCGACAGCCGTTTGGCCTCGGCCTGTTGGCAGGTCTCGATGACGGAGCGAACTCCGCCGGCATCAACGGCCACCGGCTTTTCGGCGAACACATGCTTGCCCGCGGCAATTGCCGCTTTCAATTGCGCCGGCCGAAAGTGGGGCGGCGTACACAACAGCACGACATCGCACATCGCGATCACGTGCTTGTACGCATCGAACCCCGCGAACCGCCGTTCGGGCGGCACATGAATGCGGTCAGCCGTTGATCGGTGTTGGAGACGATCGTGCGCCGATTCGACGCGGTCGGCGAAGGTGTCGCCCAAGGCCACGAGGTGCACGTTCGGGTCGGCGGCCAGCGCTTGCTCGGCGGCTCCAGTTCCCCGTCCGCCGCAGCCGACCAAACCGATGCGGATGATGTCGCTGCCGCCCGCGTACGCTCCGGCATTCAGTGCGAGCGGGGCAAGCAGCGAGCCACCCATCACGGCGGTTCCGGCTTTCAGAAAATCCCGTCGGGTGGTCGCCTCAATTTGCGTGGGGGGTGCTGAGTTCATGCTGGCGTGGCTCCTAAAGGACCGACCGATCGAACCTTGATGATATCATGGGGCCTTCGCCATCGGCCAACGAGCAGGCTGGCCAGCAATCGGGAAGTTTTGGTACGTTCCAGCAATGTGGATCAAGATCTGCGGACTGACCGATCCAAAGCAAGCACGAGCACTTGCAACCCTGCGTCCTGATGCCATCGGGCTGAACTTTTACGCGAAAAGTCCGCGGTTTGTCTCGACGTCGGCGGCCCGGAAGATCTCGGATGCCGTCGGCCCCCAGGTCGAACGGATCGGGGTTTTCGTCGAGCCGTCATCCGAGGAACTGCGCCGGACCGTTGTTGAATGCGGCTTGAGCGGCGTTCAGGTTCACTCCGCGGATGAGCAGCACGCCCTGGCCGATATGAGGCTCGACGCGGGTGCTGTGACTCGCAGGATTTGCGGTTTTCAAGTCGGAGCGCCGGGTCTTTCGCATGTTAGGGACTACCTCAAGGACCACCCGGCTAACGAATGGATGGCCGATGCATGCCTTGCCGATGCGCTGGTCCAAGGGATGTTTGGCGGAACGGGAAAAATTGCTCCCTGGCAGGTCTTGCGAGACGACTATCGGCGCGACGAGTGGCCGCCGCTGATTTTGGCCGGCGGACTTCGTCCCGAGAATGTTGCGGAAGGAATTGCCACAGTCCGGCCGTGGGGAGTCGACGTGGCAAGCGGAGTGGAGTCGTCGCCCGGGATCAAGGATCTAGAGCGGGTCGCCCGGTTCATTCTCGAGGCGCGACGGGCCTTCGCAGAGTTAGAACGCGGCCGTCCGAGTCCGGTCGCCTAGCCTCGACTGACCCAAAGCAGATGAGGAGCATCGATGGCTGACGTGCATCCGTTTCGCGGCTGGCGTTACGACTTGGGACAAGTCGGGGATTTGTCCGATGTTACAGCCCCACCTTATGACGTGATCAGTCCCGACCAACAGCGAGATCTTTACGAGCGGCATCCGTGCAACGTCATCCGCCTGATCTTGAACCGCGATGAACCGGGCGACACCGACCCCGAGGCTCGTTACAAACGGGCCGCTAATTTTTTGAGGCATTGGCAGTCTGAGGCGATTTTGATCCCGGAGCACGAGGACGCGCTTTACGTCTACCATCAGGAATTCGATTGGGAGGGACGCCGCTACGTGCGCAAGGGCTTTCTGGCCCGCGTCCGCCTCGAGGAATTCGGCAGAGGGAAGATTTACCCGCACGAACAGACGCTTTCGGGT
>DASZIA010000148.1:0-17820 GCA_035949535.1 Planctomycetaceae bacterium
GGTCGCTCGCTCCGCAATCGCCGCGGAGAGTGCAATCAGGTTGTCGCGACGCGCTGCGAAGGTCGGCAGCCCTGTTGTCGTGAACTCGAAACGCTCGTCTGAGATTCTTAGCAGCAGCCAAGGTTCGTGGGTTACCAAGTCTAGAAACAGCGGAAACTTGGTCGCCAGCGGGTGCTTGCTTTCGAGAGGCTCCCCCTCATCGACCTCGACGTCGGTGTATCCTTGTTTCTGAAATTCTTGAATCGTGACGAAATCGACCCACAACACGTCGGGCCATTTCACGACCCCCTTGCGGTCCGAAGCGACATAGAAGAACACATCCTCGTCCGCGCGTCCGGAGCGAAGTGTGACGACCTCGGGCGGCTCGATGACGGCCGATTGCGGCACCGCCCGCACGTCGATACCGGCTGACGCGAGAACTGCGATGCATCGATCGACGACGTGTTCCGCCAAGTTTTCGGCGAGGATTCCCGATCGCTGGGGCAGGACTTGAATGAGGTCGACAACCGAAATGTCCAGCAGTTCGGCAATCAATCGCGCGACCGCAGGAACATCGATGTCGGAGACATCCATTCGCACGATCGCGAATGATGGGGGCCCTTGCTCAGTCGTCATTCGCGATTCGTCGCTTGCGGCCGAAGAGGAAAAGGGGACGCAACTAGGGACGCAGCTCTTTTATCACGCGCACCATCCATCACCTACGAAGAGAGTTGCGTCCCGAGTTGCGTCCCCTTTAATGCCTCCGCTGTTTGCCCTTCCTCGCCGCCGTCGAACAAGGCCAAACCCACCGGCTGTCAAGAAGCCCGAAACCAGCATCGTGATGGTTGTGGGTTCGGGGGTGGGGGTTGGTTCGAACGCCATGTAATATAGACCACGGCCGTCTGAAAGGGGCAACGTGGAAAAGAAGGACTCAACGCCGCCCGGCGTGAATTCATCAATCGTGCCGGTTCCAGGGGCACCGTAGCCGCCTTGTGCCACAAAAAGATTGCCGGAACTGTTGAAGGCTAGGCCAATTGGGTCGGTCAATCCGCTAGCGAATTGGGAACCAACACCTCCCGGCGTGAACTCTTCGACCGTGCCGTTATTGAAGTTTGCTGCATAGAGGTCGCCAGCACGGTCAAAGGCCAGTTGGGATGGGCCGTTCAGTCCAGAGTTGGCGAAGATAGACCCGACGCCGGCCGGCGTGAACTTTTCGATGTAAGCCGTCGCCGCCGTGTTGGTGCCGTTGTTCGCCACATAGAGGTTGCCGGAACTGTCAAAGGCCAAACCTCTTGGGTCGCTCAATCCAGTGCTGGCGAAGACGGAGCTGACGCCGCCCGATGTGATCTCCAAGATCGTGTTATTCCCTGCAACATACAAGTTGCCGTTACTGCCAAAGGCCAAACCGTACGGGGCGCTCAATCCAGTGCTGGCTTGGCTGGCGAAAACCCCAAGATAAGTGCCGGCGCTTGAGAACTTCTCGATCGTGCTGTTGTTGTAGATTGCTACATAGACGTCGCCGGAACTGTTGATAGCGATGCCGGTTGGGTCCATCGCTGTGCTGGCGAACACGGAGCCGACGCCGCCTGGCGTGATCTGCTGGATCGTGTCACTGCCGTTGTTTGCTACGTACAGGATCGAGTCGGCACCAACAGGTTTGGGGATTGCCAATAGGACCAGGCAGGCGAAGAATCTGCGAAGGTGAGCGCCTCGCATCTGGCTTCCTCCTCGGTTTTGGGAACTCCACGAGACAGTTTGCGGCAACAACGTCGGTATGAGAACGTTCGTCAGGCCACCGGAGTCGATTCAACTGCCCTTCCACGCCGCTGTCGAACAAGGCGATACCCGCCGAATGCCATGAATCCCGTGGCAAGCAAGAGTGAGCGTGCCGGGCTCTGGGGTTGGACTAGGGTCGTTTATCGGGGCGGACAGAGCGTAAAGGGGAAATTCTTGTGGATAGGGGCAAAGAAGAATTAAGGGCAGCCTCGGGATGAAATCGGCCATGACGTGATCCGCATGGAGGGCGAGACTTAATCACGGTTCTCGGGCGAGCACTGACAGAGCGAGAACGGCGACTGATTTCGGCATGGGGGTCTTCGACCACATCGGCTTACTCTTTAGCGAGCCTCCCCCTTCAACCGGATTGCCCTCAATCTAGTCATCCGACGACTTCGATCGCTCGGCGGCCTGCAAATTCACCGCCATATCAGGCACCGGCGACCCGGAAAGTCAAGGCCCACGTGCAATTTGAGCAAATTATGGCCTTTACCAATCGAAAGTCGTGTGTCCCGCTATATACCTGCATGAACGCCTTCACGCTCCGAGAAGTCGCTAAAGCATTTGACGTGCGAGGGGCAAGAAAAGGTGTCAGGAACCTTATTTGCCTTATTTGCCGTGGAACCTTATTTGGCGCTCGAGGGGCCCGTTGCACTGGTCGGCGTACTCCTATTGAGTTCCGACTTTGTTTCTAGGGACGTGGAAACTCGGTCTCGGCAGCCGGCGTTTTTTCTGTTAAAGTAAGGGGTGGTCCCGCGAGCGGCTCGGTCGGCCCGTCGTCGCGGGTGCGCCCGAAAAAACTACAAAGCGCCCCCGGTCGGGTGGGGATGTCTTCTTGATAGGGACGCGATTCGTCCCCGGCGCCTTCGAGCCAGCGGCTGTGCAGTTTCTGTCCAAAATTGGGACGGGACGCATTGGGACGGGACGCATTGGGACGGGACACGGTCGACTGCTTCCTCCTCAGCTGCTCGCCTGGTCCCCGGCGCTCCAGCTTTCTTCGACAGCGGCGAATCTCGGGACGGGACTCGAGATTGGAGGTGGGACAATCTTCACAATTGCAAAGTTGTCCCACTTTAACTCGCGAAATACGAATGACTTAGGGTCTTCGTGGACGTGGGACGGGACACTTCGGTTGATAGCGACCCTGAAGTAGTCCCATCTGAAAGAGTGACCGCAACCGGTCGCTATCTGGCCGACTCGGCTGGTTGGGCGTGTCGCTGACTTTTTGACAGGCTCAGTTTTTGACAGGCTCAATTGGAGTATGCCAATGACTCGCAGGCACATCTCGCTCTTGGTGATCGTCGCAGTCCCCCTGACCCTGGTTTACTGCCTGTCGCTGCGTGCCGATCCTCCTCGGAACGCGGCGCCCACCGAAGACATTTTCGCCGGAAAGATCCTGTCCTTGAGTGAGCGAACGAACCCAAACTTTTCGCCACCTCTCGAGGAGGTTCATGTGACGCGCCTTGGCGACCAAACCTTTCTGGTCGGCAAGGGCGTCGACGACGCAAAGGGCTGGGCCAACGGCCGAACGTTTTGGGTTCCGTTGGCCGAGGTGAGCCAGATTGTTGAGTTCACCGATCGCGCCGATCTGATCAAAGCCATGGAGAGTCGAAACTCCGCGAACAAATGAAAATGAAAGACGTCCGCATTTTGTCCACGCGTCAGCGGCTCATCCTGCGAGCGATCTCAACCAGGTTCGCTTGCCTGGGCTTGCTGAATCTTGTTGTGGCCGACCCGCCCGACTCTAAGAGTACCCCCGCCGAGATTTCCCGACGGCATGGGCTCGATCCCAAAATCCCGCTCCAGTCTCGCGTGGCGAGCGCACCCGCGTCCGTGCTGGCTCTATTTCGAGAAACCGGGCGGCCCGCGCCGCGGGCCCATGAGTTGACTGCCGCGGAACGCATCCAGCTGAACGGCGCGATCCAGTCTCTGCCGCCGCTGCATCGGAGGATCTTGGGGCAACGTTTGCGCGTGTTGAGCTTTCTCGACGGCATGCCCAACACGGCGCTGACGTCGACGGTCAATCCGCAGGAGTCATTCCGCCTGTTCGACATCACGTTCAACGCGCGGATCCTCCACGAAAATCTCTCAGAATGGCTGACGAGGAAGGATCGCACCTGTTTCGACCCCAAAGGTTCGCCCCTTCGCGTGGATGTCGAGGCCGGGACGAAGATCGACGCGCTGGTGTACATTCTCTTGCACGAAGCCACGCATATCGTCGACATGGCCGAGCAGATCACGCCTCAGCTTCATTGCCCGGCGACGGCGTTTACGCGGGGCGTCTGGAATGATCTGTCGCTTCCCATCGTCGCATTCCGCGACCCGGTCAGGGAAGAGATCCGCTTTTACGGCGAAACTGGCGCGATCGCGATTGACCGTGCCCCCGACGTCTACGCGTATTTGCGCGGCACGCCGTTCGCCTCGCTCTACGGCGGGCGAAATTGGCTCGACGACCTGGCCGAGTACGTCAGCGTGTACCACCTGACCGAGGTGCTGAAACAGCCCTATCGAATCGTCGTCCGCCGCGGCAACGACGAGATCTTTGCCTACGAGCCGATGAAATCGGAACTCGTTCGCCGCCGAATCGGACCGATGAAGCGCTTTTACGCCGGCGGCTGAGAATTCGCGTTTCGGCGCCCCAGACCACTTCGTTTCCCTGCTAATCTCTGCTCGGAGCCTGATGTCCGAAAGTGTCGGATCTTAGTCATGGCGGCCATGGCGTTGGGTCGTTAGCCTCTGCGTAGTGCATCGGAGCCGTCTATGAAGTCGCGACGAGTTGGGTTTATCGGATTCGACGGCGTGATGGCCCTCGACCTGGTCGGGCCCATCGACGCCTTCACTTCAGCGAGGATCTCGGGGCCTGACGGCGTTCCTCGCCCCTGCTATGAGATAGTGATTATCGGCCTCGATCAGAAGTGTTTTGCCTCGGAATCGGGCGTCGTCTTTAAGCCGCACACCACCCTTCGCCGTGCGCCGGCGTTGGACACGCTCATCATTCCGGGCGGGCCCGGACTCAGAAATCCGAAGACTCAGGCGATCGTGGCGGACTGGGTCAAGTCGCGGGCGGCCAAAATTCGCCGCGTTGCCAGCGTTTGCACCGGCCTTTATGGCCTGGCACACACCGGCCTGCTCGACGGCCGCCGCGTCACCACGCATTGGCGCTACGCACGCGACGTCGCCGAGCGATTCCCCAAGCTCAGGGTCGATCCCAACATCTTGCATTGCCAGGACGGACCTTTCTACACCTCCGCCGGAGTCACGTCGGGGATCGATCTCTCCCTGGCACTGATCGAAGAAGATTGCGGTCCCACCGTGGCGTTGGCGGTGGCTCGTGAGTTGGTCGTCTATCTCAAGCGGGCGGGAGGTCAGGAGCAGTATTCGGAGCCGCTCAAATTTCAAACTCGATCGAAAGACCGGTTTGGCGACCTGGCTGCCTGGATGCAGGGCCATTTGGAGGGCGACCTCTCCGTCGAAACGCTGGCGAGACGCTCGCGACTGTGTCCGCGTCACTTCAGCCGGCGGTTCAAAGGTGCGTTTGGCGCTTCACCGGCCCGGTTTGTAGAGGACCTGCGCCTGGGCCAAGCGCGAGAGCGTTTGTGCCTTCCCGATCAGACGGTCGAGCTGGTCGCGAGGTCAGTCGGCTTTCACAGCCCCGATGCCTTTCGTCGCGCGTTCGAGCGTCGCTTCGGCATTAACCCAACCGCCTATCGGAAGCGCTTTGACACGCGCGGACTTCGTCGAAGTGCAAACTGAAACTTGAAAAGAGGAATAGCATGAAATTGAGAGCACGTTTGCTTTTTTCGTTGGCACTGATCTTTACTTGTGCCCCGCTGTGCGCGCCAGTGGACGTTGGCTGTGCCCGCGCCGAGGTGGCGTCGAGCAGCAAGAAGGTCTATGTCTGCCCGCCCTGCGGTCTCGACTGCGACAACAAGACGTTTGAGAAGCCCGGTGTGTGCCCGGACTGTGGAATGACCCTGGTGGAGAGGTCGGTAGCGAAACCGGTCGAGAGCCAGCGGGTCACTGTGGCAATCATGCTCTTTAACGGGGTGGAAATCATCGACTACTCGGGGCCTTGGGAAATTTTCGGGGCCGTCGGGTTCCAGGTGCACACCGTGGCGGCAAGTTCCGGCCCGATCAGAACGGCGTTCGGTCAGAGAGTCATTCCGGACTACACGCTGGAAAACTGCCCCAAAACCGACATTCTTCTAGTCCCCGGGGGAGGCATCCAAAAGGCCGTGAATCATGCACATCTGATTCAATGGATTCGATCGCGCTCCCAAGAGTCGCAACACGTCATGTCGGTATGTAACGGAGCGTTCTTCCTGGCAAAGGCCGGCCTGCTCGACGGGCTCTCTTCGACGACGATCCGTAGCTCGCTCGACAGACTCGCCAAAGTTGCCCCTAAAACGAAGGTCGTGCGCGACCGTCGTTACGTCGATAATGGAAAAATCATCACGACGGCCGGACTTTCCGCCGGCATGGATGGCGCCCTGCACCTCGTCGCGAAGATTCGCGGTAAAGACATCGCGCGCACCACCGCCTCCCAGCTCGAGTACAAATGGGACTCTGAGTCCGACTGAGGCGAGCCGCTGGATAGTTGACCGGCATGATCCGGTGACGGCAAAGTACAGGTTCCTAGTCGCCGCCAGATGCCGCGTCTGCCAGAAGGTCCCGTTTTGTACTGCGAAATCGCACCACCGCCGAAGTGAAGCCGCCCGAGACAAAACCTTGGGGCCAGATCGTCGGTTACATGCGGGACCTCAACGGTTTTCTGGTTGAAATCTGCTCGGAGATGCCATGACTCGCTCTGCAGCACTTTCAGACACTCTGCGACGCGGGGCCGTCCCCCGGGAAGCGATTCGAGCCCTTTCGGTGATTCCGGGAATCGGCCCCTCGCTTGCCGCCGATTTATATCTTCTCGGGATCCGCAAGGTCGAATCGCTCAAGGGGCGCGATCCGGAAGCCTTGTACCGAAAGCTCTGCAGACAGGCCGGCCGGCCGGTCGACCGCTGCGTGCTTTATACATTCCGCTGCGCGGTCTATTTCGCGACGGAGAAAAAACACGATCCCGAAAAGCTGAAGTGGTGGAATTGGATGGACGAATCGACGCAGAGTGACCGGCGAGCCCGGGATTCGCAATGATACCTGGCTAGTCGCCTAGCCCTCGGTAGTAATACGTCGTGCCGCAGAGCCCGCCTTGCGGGAACAGGGCATAGCCGGGGATATCGCCCACGCGCTCCCAACCGAGGCGAGCGTATAGGCGCGAGGCATCGCCGCCGGTGACTGCGTCGAGCACCAACAGCGTCTTGCCGCATTCACGCCCCAGGTCTTCGGCGGCCCGCATCAGCGCGGCTCCCAGTCCTTGGCGACGTGCCCGGCGGTGCACCAGCATTTTCGCGAGATCGGCGCGGTGCGGCTGGTTCTCGGGTTGTTTGAGCACCAATTGCACCGTGCCGCAAATACCGCGCGAATCTTCGGCCACCAAGAGAGCACGCTCGCCGGCAATCACGCCTTGCGCCACGTGGCGCCAGAACGCTACGGCACCTTCACGCGTGAGCGGGTGCATGAAACTCACCGAAGCACCGCCTTCGACGCAGTCGATGAGCAGGTCAGCGAGTTCGCCGATCTGCTCATCGTCGGGGGCCAGCAGGCGGCGCGCGGTCCAGACGGTTGTCATCCTCGTCTCCTCAAGGGGCTCTCACAGGCGATGACCACGGCGTAGCGGGCCGGGGTCTTTTTGGGATTGTGAAACATCGTGGGGCGGTCGAGCTGCATGGCCAGGCAATCTCCTTCGCGCAGGCTGTGACGCTCCTCGCCCACCGTAACGTCAATCGCTCCTTCGAGAACCCACACCTGCTGGTAGACGGGCTTGTCGCGAGCGCCCGTCTCGAAGGCTACGCGGCCGCCAGCCGGGAAATGGACCTCGGTGAGCTGCATGGGCTGCGGCACGCCGGGCGGCGAAATGTTACGTCGCAGATAACCCGAGGCGGGGTCTTGCCATTGCAGTTGATCCTCCCGTCGGGCAATGGGACTGCTCGACTCCTGGCCGTCGGAGTCCGGCCCCTCGAACAGCGAAGCCAGCGTCACATTCAGGCCCGCCGCGAGCTTTTCGAGCACCACCGCGGTGGGACTGCTTTCACCGCGCTCGATGAGCGAGATCATGGAGCGGCTCACGCCGCTTTTTGCGGCCAATGCCTCAAGCGAAAAGCCCTGCGCCGCTCTCAGGCCCTTCACGCGTCGGGCAATTCGCCGATTAACGTCGGCGTCTAGATCCCCCATAGTGGATTAGATTGTCTACTATGCTGGATTTGACGTCAAGCTCCAACGACCTCAAAAGGAGCCGACGCAGGGTTGTGTGTCCACACCGACCGCGTGCGCATTTATTGCCGGCGTGAGCCACGCCTGGCGATTTTTTACCAGCGATGATGTGATAAAACTAACACTTTTAAAAAAAATTTTAGCATATTTAGTGTTTTGGGCATTTTTCTGCCACACAAAATCTTGACAGCGATTTTTTTAGCAATTCTGATAGGGACCTTGGGGAATCGAAGGTCGTTTGCTGATTCGGGCTTTGAAGCTTTTCCGCTGGCCGAGTGCCAGCACCAGGAGTCGTTTTCTCATCCTAAATTGGGGGACTGTCATGCCAAGACCGAGAAAGTCAGGGTTTACACTGATCGAGCTTTTGGTGGTCATTGCCATCATCGCGGTATTGATCGCGCTCTTGCTCCCGGCCGTCCAGGCGGCCCGCGAGGCGGCCCGTCGTAGCCAATGCCGTAACAACCTCAAGCAGATGGCGCTGGCCGAACACAACTACCACGACATCAACAACCAGTTCACGCCGGCCATCAGCTACACGTTTCCGCCGACGCTCCCCGGCACCTTGATCTGCCCCAAGTTGCCGCCTTGCTGCATCCCCTACAAGCCCTGCTTTTGCGCGGGGTCGTTTTTCATTTCGTCCTTCAACTTCCACTACTGGGGCGAACGGTTGCTGCCTGAGCTCGAGGCGGTGAACGTTTATCGCCGGATCTGCTTCAACAACCCGATGCTGCCACCGTGCTGCGAGCATCCGCCCTGTCTCAACAAGAAGCCGCTGGCTTGCTGCGGTTGCGGGAAGCCGTACCTCTATAAGAACGTCACCGATCCGTGCCAGGATCCGTGCTCGAACACGCGTCCGGGAGCGGCGGTGATTCCGACGTACGTTTGCCCGTCGTCTCCTCGGACCAACAATCCGTTTCTGGAGCTCGATTCGGATGCGTGCCCCTGCTTTACCGGCGGGCCTGGCAAGTGCCCCTTCGCGCCGGCTTTCGGGCCCCACCATCTGTCGGGGGCCTTGGACTACACGGCCGCAACCGGCTACGCTGACAAAAACACCCCCTGCTGCTGGACGCCGCTCGGCGCTGCCTACTTCCTGCAAAACAACTGCCAGCCAGAAATCTCGCACAAGGGCGTGATCAATCCCGCTGAGTTCAACGTCTCGATCGACAAGATCACCGACGGCACCTCCACCACCGTCATGTTCGCCGAGTTGGCGGGCCGGCCGGACGTGTGGATTCGCGGCAAGAAGTTCCCCATAAGCTCCGTTTTTCCGCCGGGCCCGGGCAGCATCTCGAACAACCCAGGCGGGTGCTGGTCCTGCTTCAACAGTGCCTTCCAGGTGATGAACGGCACGAGCTTCTTCACCCCCGGGGGACCTGCATTTCCGAAGCCTCTGACTCCGCAGAATTTGAATCAGCCCGTCTGCTTCCTGAATTGCATCAATTTCTGGTCGAACAACTGGTACTCCTTCCATCCGGGATCGGTTGGCATCGCCCTGTCTGACGGCTCGGCTCGTATGATCAGCGAGAACACGAGCATTACGGTTTTGTGCCGCTTGCAGAGCTATTCCGGCCACAAAGCGGTCGTCGATAGCGCTTTCTAAATCTCGGTTGGCGGGCTCGCCCGCTTGTTCTTCCACAATGGCTAGAAGGCGTTTGACACCCTCTCCCATTCCGATGGGAGAGGGCAGGGTGAGGGCTCCTATTTAGTGATGGGACGTATTCAAAGACGGCCCTCACCCCGACCCTCTCCCGGAGTACCGGGAGAGGGGGCTAGGAACCAGGGTCCGAGCCGTGATGGAACGATCCACCGCGGCTCGGGCCACTTTTGAGTCGCCCACAGATTTGGAGATCGACCTATGCGTTCCATCGTGCGGCACCTGCGCGGCCCTTCGCGGAGTTGGCTTTTGGCTTCACTTGCGGCCGTCGCTGCGCTTCCCGGTTGCAATAGAACCGACGGCCCCAGGGCCGATCAAATCGAGCAGGCCGACCACCTTCCCAACAAGGTCCCCGTTGCCAAGTTTGCGGGGCACGTCAGCGTGGACGGCCAACCTTCGTCACAAGAGGGGACGTTGTTCGTGATCCTGAACGACCCCCAGCACCTCGTCCGAGGCGGCAAGGCCTATACAAACTGCGACGAGCAGGGGAACTTCGCGTTCACGACCTACCTGCCGGGCGACGGGGCCCCCACTGGGAAGTATGTCGTGACCTTTGTCCAGTTCCACCTCGGGGGGGGAGCAGACCGCGGAAGCAGGCTCGTACGGTCGCCCGGCGTGCCTGGGATGATGTCACAGGAATACGTTGGCCCGGACGGTCTCAACAACCTGTACAACGACCCGGAAAAGAACAAGGACAATCCGAATTTCGTAGTTCAAATCGCGGACCCAGGCCGCACCGACTATGACTTCAATCTCGAACTCGCAGGAAAGGAGCCCGTGAAAACGCAGCGCGCCTATGCCGCAACGAAGCTTAGGACCGCCATCGTTCCGAAGCTTTAGTGCGCAAGTCGGGCCACTTTCGAAGAGCCCCCATTCGCCATCTCGTCGGCTCTTTGGTTCGATCGGCTCCGCGCGTGCGCGCAGAGCTCTGTCACACATCAGACGCAAGGAGAGGGAGATGACGAAGAAGGTGTGCCTTGATCGTCCGAATCGTCGCGATTTTCTACGGACGGGAATCATCGGCGGGACTGGATTGGTTGTCGCCGAGTTCGCAGCGCCCAAAGAGTTGCGGGCGCAGACCAATACATGGACGGGTCAGGTCAGCGCGTCGACCGATGATGCCTGGGAGAGTTCGTTGGGCTTTGTCTACCTCACGGACAAAACGGACCGCATCTGCGCGCAAAATACGTATGGTGGGTTTCGGTTCACAGATGTCACGGTCCCAAATCGCGCAACCATCACGGCTGCTTCGGTGTCTTGGTATTGCGAGAACGCCAATCCGAACTTGCCCGATGGCTGCGGTGTTTATATGGAGGCCGCGGATAACGCAGTGACATTCCTCTCCACCAAGTGGGCCCTCGGCGTGCGGCCAAAAACCCAACATTCCGGTAGTTTCAATGATACCACCGTCACGGGATGGCTGAGCTCGACCGACATTTCTGCGGCCGTTCAGGAAGTCGTCAATCGTCAGGGTTGGGTGTCGCGCAATGCGATGGCGGTGCTCACCTATGCTCCCTATGGACAGGTCGGCAGCCCTGTCACGGTGCGCATGTGGGACTATAACAACGGGGGCCCCCCGAACTACGCTGCGATCTTAACGATCCAATATTCGTAGGCCGTCCGCGAGAGTCCGTAACCTGGCTCGGACGACTGATGGCCTGACAGACCTGGTTCGATGGATTGGGCCGCGCGGCCAAGCTTGTCCGCGCGGCCCGTAGTTTTGCCCGGCCGCATTTTCGCTCGCACCCACATTTCTGTCCGTGGCAAGACTCTCTCCGTTGTTCCTCCCCGCACGTAGCTGTCCGCCTTGGGTGGCGTTCGCCCGGCTTTCGCCCGTAGGACCCCGCGCGATTCATTGCTTGCCGTCTGTCCGCGAGTTTGCAACGCCTGATCGCGAGTGTTAAGTTCTCTTCGAAGAACGACACTCCGCGATCTTTTGGCGCCGCATGATGGAGGGTAACGCCGAGCCGACGCTTACTCCGCGGGCCCCGCACCGCTCGAGGACGCAGACCGTCCTTGCCGGGGCGATCGGCAACGTCTTGGAGTGGTACGACTTCGGACTCTTCGGGTACTTCGCCCCGGTGATCGCCGCCGAATTCTTCCCCGGCGAAGACAAGCTCGCGGCGCTGTTGGACACGTTTGGCGTGTTCGCCACCGGCTTTCTGATGAGGCCGCTGGGCGGATTGCTGTTCGGGCTTGTCGGCGACCGCCTGGGACGCAAGCGGGCGTTGGAAGTCTCGGTGTTGCTGATGGCGGTTTCCACGACTTTGCTCGGACTTCTGCCGGGGTACGCCACGATCGGACTGGCCGCCCCCGTCTTGCTCACCATTTTGAGAATGGTTCAGGGGCTGAGCGTGGGCGGCGAGTACATCGGATCGATTGCGTTCCTCGCCGAGCATGCTCCGCCCAATCGCCGCGGGTTTTACGGAAGCTGGAGCGGGTTCACCGTTGTGCTCGGGACGCTCCTTGGCTCCGCGGTGGCCGCGCTCTTGGCGCGCGTGTTGACTGCGGAGCAATTGCACGCCTGGGGCTGGCGCGTGGCTTTCGTTTCCGGGTTGATCATCGGAGTCGTGGGCTTCTGGCTGCGATTGGGCGTGACCGAGAGTCCGGACTTCGAGCAAATTCGACGCTCGGGGCAGTTGGCCGCCCACCCGGTCGCCGACGCGCTTCGCCGCGACCGCCGCGCGATCGTCATCACCATCGGGCTGACGGGTTTGAGTTCGGTGGGTTTTTATTTGCCGTTCGTCTGGCTGCCGACGTGGCTTTCCGACATCATCTCCCATCCGTTGCCGAAGCAGCAGGCATTCGCCAGCAGCACGATTGCCCTGCTGGCGCTGCTGGTTCTGATCCCGCCGCTGGCCGTGGTGTCAGATCGGGTCGGCCGCCGGCCGATGTATCTGGCGGCGTCTGCCGGCTACGTCCTCTTGCCATATCCCGTGATGGCGATGATGAGCAGCGGCACATTTGCGGCGGCAATCATCGGCGGACTGGCGTTCGCCTTGGTGAGCAGTTTGTTCGGCTGTTGCATGGGGGCCACGATGGTGGAGCTCTTCCCGACACAAACGCGCTACACGGGCGTGGCTATCGGATACAACGTCGGCCAGGCGGTCTTGAGCGGCACCGCGCCGCTGGTTGCGATGGCCCTGGTGAAACTGACGAACAGCGTCCAAGCTCCGGCCTTCTACTTAATCGTATGCGGCGTCGTTGCTGCTTTCTTTTCGCTGTCGATCCCCGCGTTGCACGGCAAACCGCTGCCGACGATTGCGGCGACAGCGTCAGACGCTGGACCGTTGCCCCGCGATCCCCTAGCCTGAACGCCTTTCGCGGGGTCGTTCATGCCGTCGATGATTCATGTCGAGCATCTCGTCAAGAATTACGGGACGTTTACTGCCGTCGGCGACATCTCGTTTGACGTTGAGTCCGGTGAGATCTTCGCCTTTCTCGGTCCCAACGGCGCGGGCAAAACGACGACGATCAAGATGCTCACGACGTTGCTCAAACCGACCAGCGGCCGCGTCGAGATCGACGGTCTCGACCCAACCATGCATCAAAATGAAGTGCGCAAGCGGTTCGGCATCGTGTTTCAGGATCCTTCACTGGACGATGAGCTGACGGCTTACGAGAACATGGACATCCACGGCGTGCTCTACAAAGTGCCGCGACGCGCGCGCATCGAGCGGATTGAGTCGCTCTTAAAGCTCGTCGAGCTGTGGGACCGCCGCAATGATCGGGCGAAGACTTTCTCCGGCGGGATGCGGCGACGTTTGGAGATCGCCCGCGGCTTGCTGCACACACCGAAGATCTTGTTCTTGGACGAGCCGACGTTGGGGCTCGACCCACAGACGCGCAACCACCTCTGGTCGCACGTCCGCAAGCTCAATGAAGAGGAGCGCGTCACCGTGTTCCTCACGACGCACTATATGGAAGAGGCCGAACGCGTCGCCCGCCGCATCGCGATCATCGATCATGGTCGAATCGTCGCGCAGGGATCGCCGGAAGAATTAAAAGCCCAGACGGGTTCTGACACGCTGGAACAAGCCTTTCTGACGCTGACCGGATCCTCCATTCGGGACGAAGAGGCCAGCCCGCTCGATCAGATGCGGAATATGAGCCGGCTCTGGAGACGCCGATGAACGTCATCGCCGTGTTATGGCTACGGCAACTCAAACGCTACGTGCGCTCGCGGGCGCGAATTGTAGGCGCGCTCGGTCAGCCGCTGTTGTTTCTGCTTGGGCTGGGCTTCGGCTTGGGACCCGTCTTCGAGAAAGCCGGGCAAGGGAACTACATCCAGTTCCTGGCGCCGGGCGTCGTGGCGATGACCGTGCTGTTCACTTCGGTTTTTTCGGGGATCGAGCTGATTTGGGACCGGCAATTCGGCTTTCTGAAGGAGACGCTCGTCGCCCCCGTTTCACGGCTGACCATCATGTCGGGTCGCGTGCTTGGCGGCGCGACGGTCGCGGTCGCTCAAGGACTGATTGTTGTGGCGATCAGTTTCGTGGCTGGCTTTCGCGTCCACGATCTTGCCGCGATTCCACTGGCTCTCGTGTTTATGGCGCTCCTGGCGCTCTTGTTCACGGCGCTCGGGACCGCGATTGCTTCGCTCCTGTCCGATTTCCAGGGATTTCAATTGATCATGAACTTCGTCGTGATGCCGACGTTCTTCCTCTCAGGCGCCCTGTTCCCCATGCGCGATCTTCCCTGGGCGCTCAACATTTTGGTGCGGATCAATCCGATGTCGTATGGAGTCGACGGACTGCGCGGCGCGCTCACCGGCGTTGCTTTTTTCAACCCGGCGCTCGACATGGCCGTTCTGGCCGGAGTAGCCGCTTGCCTGTTGCTCTTGGGTGGCTACCTGTTTTCGCGGATTCAGCTTTGAAACGATGAGGCTTTCACAGACTAAGCGAGGTTGAGTGATGAAGGTGAAGCTGCCGGCATTCAGAGTCGTTCTTGCGACTGGAGCGTGGGCGGTTCTGCTTGCCTGGGAGCCGCGACTGGTGTCCGCCGCCCCCCAAGTTCCTGCGGGAGTCACGTGGCAGCCCAATGTCGAGTACTCGAATCCAAACGACGAACATCTGCAGCTCAACCTGGCGCGGCCGAGTTTGGGCGATGGCCCTTTCCCCGCGGTCTTGTGCATTCACGGCGGCGGATTTCGGGCCGGCACCCGCGAAGGGTACGACGCTCTCTGCATCAAGCTCGCCGAGCGGGGCTACGTCGCGGCGACAGTTACCTACCGACTGGCCCCGAGGTACAAGTTTCCGGCAGCCATTCACGACACCAAGGCTGCCGTGCGATGGCTACGGGCCAATGCGGCGACCTACAAAATCAATCCGGAAAGGATTGGCGTGATGGGGGGCTCGGCCGGCGGGCATCTTGCCCAGTTCCTGGGGGTGACCGCGCATATGCCCCGATTTGAGGGAGACGGCGGCAACCTGAACCAATCCAGCAGCGTAACGTGCGTGGTCAACTTCTTTGGGCCGAGCGACTTCACGAAATCTTACGGCAAGAGCGTGGATGCTGGTGAAGTCCTTCCCCTGTGGCTAGGCGGGAATCTCGAGACGGCTCGACCGCTTCACATCCAGGCCAGCCCGCTCTACTGGGTCACTCCCGCCGAGGCGCCCACTCTCTGCATACACGGCACCGAGGACAACTACGTGGCGCATGAGCAAGCCGTCTGGCTCGTCGACAGGTTAAAGGCCGCGACCGTCGAAGCCGAACTGCTGACGCTGCCAGGCGCCGGCCACGGGTTCAAAGGCCACGACGCCGAAGTAGCCGACGCGGCGATGTTCGACTTCTTTGACCGCAAGCTAAAACACTAGTCCGGGGTATCGTGCTGGTCCCGGCTGCCGAGCGGGACCTGCCTTTGTGCGTTCTTTCCTCGTGAGATCTGCCTGCCGTGAAACAAAGGTCGCCTTCGGCAGACGCGACCCACCGATCGCTTCTTTCGAGAAACCGCTTGCGGGAATGATCCGTTCGAGCGTTCGCTACGTTTTTGGCGGAGAGGTGCTTTCAGCGGCGCCTCCGATCTGGCAGAATCTGGCCCATGCAAAGTGCTGGCCGGAGCAAGATCGCTCCCTGCGCCCGGAAACCGACGCGATGAATGCGACCGCTCTCGAAGAAGGGGCCGAATGGCTGGTCGACGCGGCCGGCTGTGACGCAAAGCAGCTGTCCAACCTGCGCCACTTGCAGCAGGTTTGCGCCGAGCTGGTCGACGCTTTGCGGCTCCGCGTGATCGGTGAGCCGCTCTGGCATCAGTTTCCGGCGCTCGACGCAAGCGGCGAGACCGGGGGAGTGACTGGACTTTATTTGCTGGCCGAGTCGCATCTGGCTTGCCACACTTTTCCCGAGCATCGGCGCGCGAGCTTCAATCTCTATTGCTGCCGCAATCGGCCAGCGTGGGATTGGGAGGGGTTTCTCGCGCAGCGGCTCGGTGCCGCGGAAGTCGTCGCGCGGTCGATTCCCCGAGGAAGCTTGGAGACCCCATCCTTGCCGCGAGCGGAGCGCCGCCGATGAAGCTTGCCCATTGCCCGGCTTGCGGCGGACTTGTCGAGTTTCACGTCGCGTCGTCGCTCGTCACGATCTGCGAGCACTGCCATTCGGCGATCGCTCGCGGCGACAAGGCCCTCGAAGATGTCGGCAAGGTCGCCGATTTGGTTGATAGTCAATCTCCGTTGCAGATGGGTCTGCAGGGAAACTATCGCGGGAAGAACTACGAAATTGTCGGCCGCGTTCAATACCAGCATCCGGCCGGCGGCGTCTGGGACGAATGGTATATGGCTTTCGGCGGCGACCGTTGGGGTTGGCTGGCGGAAGCTCAGGGCCGGTTCTACGTCACGTTTGAAGTTCCCCTTCGCAGCTCGATCGGCGTTCCCGCATTCGATCAATTGGACGCCGGGCAAGCCTATAACCTGGGGAAGATCGGCGTTTTGAAAGTCGGCGAACGCAACGAGGCGGTCGCCGCCTCGGCCCAGGGGGAAATCCCGTGGCAGTTCAAGCCGGGGACCTCGGTGCGATTTGCCGACCTCTACGGGCCGCACGCGCAGTTCGCCACGCTCGACTATAGCGACGTCGAGCCGCGGATTTACGTCGGTGCCGAAGTCTCGATTGAAGAGCTGGGATTGCCGAAATCCGCGTTTGCCGAGCAGAAACCGCCTAAAGAGGTGAAAGGGCTCCAGCTCAGCTGTCCAAAATGCGGCGGGGCACTCGAGCTGCATGCTCCGGATTCCGCTCAGCGGGTCGCGTGTCCCTATTGCGGGTCTCTGCTCGATGTCGAGCAAGGGAACTTGCGCTATCTGTCGACGCTCAAGCCCAGCCGCATCGCGCCCTTGATCCCCTTGGGGACGACGGGGAGCTTCGCAGGAACTTCGTACACTGTCATCGGTTTCCTCGTCCGCAGCGTGACCGAGGAAGGTGTCGTTTATCGCTGGCAGGAATACTTGCTCTACAATCCGGCCGTCGGCTTCCGCTGGCTTGTCCACAGCGACGATCACTGGAGTTTCGTGACCCCTATTTCGTCAGGAGAGGTCGACGATCGATTCCAACGAGCGTTCTACGCGGGCAAATCATTCCGCCTGTTTCAGACCGGCTTGGCGACCGTTCGGCACGTGCTGGGCGAGTTTTACTGGAAGGTGGAAGTCGGCGAAGAGGTCCAGACTCGCGACTTGATCCATCCCCCCGAGGCGCTTTCAATCGAGACCGCCCAAGGCGAACAGAACATTTCACTGGGAATCTACGTTGGGCCGGCTGAGATCGAAACGGCGTTCGGCGTCAAGAATCTCAGACGCAGCTGGTCGATCGGAATGAACCAGCCCGGACCAGCGATCGGCTTCACCACGGTCACTTGGGTTGTTTTTGCAATTCTGATGATCGTGATCGACATCGCACTGTCGTCACGAAAGACGCCGGAAGTCGACCAGCGATTTTTGTTTTACGCCCTCTTTTTGATTTCGCTCGTTCCGATCGCTGCCTTGTTGTATCGCGTCTCCTTTGAAAGCAGACGTTGGCAGAACAGCAGCATCGGCCGTTAGCGCCTTAGGGACGCCTCACTCGAATGACTCGCTCGTAAGCAAGGACCAATCTCGATGAGGATCCTCAAC
>DASZIA010000149.1:0-23283 GCA_035949535.1 Planctomycetaceae bacterium
TCATTCATCAACGGTGCGAACCTGACGGTCGACGGCGGCACCAACGCCTGACGCGGGCCGAATCGACCATCAAGCGGGAACAGCCTTCTCCGAAACGTGATTCAGCAGGAATGTCGAGTCTCATGCACGACGGCATGGTCGCTCCATTCTCTCAACATAGGGATCAGCGACAGAGGTGTAACGCCGGATTTGGACCAAAGACTCTCGAAGACAACGAATAGGAGAGCGGAGATGCGCGCAATGAGAGCGGAGACATTTAGTGGTTACGAAGGGTTGAAGCTCGTCGATCTTCCAAAACCGGTGGTCTCGGACGGAAGAGTATTGGTGCGAATGACTGCGGCTGGCGTCACGCCGCTCGACCATACGATTCTCTCCGGCAAATTCCACGGCTCGAAGGCGCCGCTCGTCCTGGGCAACGAAGGAGCGGGCGTGGTGGAGGAGGGAGGCGGAAGGGGCTTCCCTCTCGGCTCACGCGTGATGTTCTTCGGCGCCTATGGCGCTTTTGAGGACGGGGCTTACAGTGAGTGGCTTGCCGTGCGGAAGGAAGACCTTTGCCTGATTCCTGACAACGTCGACAACGTCAGTGCCGCAGGTATTCCGGTCGCGTATCTCACCGCCCAAGTGGCTCTTACCCGGGCTGGTTTTCAGGCAGGCAAGACCGTGCTGGCGCCGGCGATCGGAGGATCCATTGGTAATGCAGTGACCCAATTGGCGCGTGCGTTGGGCGCGAAACACGCCATCTCAAGCACGACCAATCATGTGAAAGCCGAGCAGGCAAAGGCGCTCGGATTCAATGAGGTCATCGATACCTCCGTGGAGAAGTTGAGGGACGGAGCGCGTCGTATCACGGACGGTTACGGCGCAGACATTGTGATCGATGGAATTGGTGGTGAAGTGTTGAGCGAGGCGCTCGGAGCGCTCGCGTTGGGAGGAAGCCTCACAACCCTGGGGTATTCTGCGAGCCGTAAGGCGATCATTGACGTGACAGATCTCATCGTGCCACAGGCCAGCATCCGGAGTCTCAACATGTTCGTTCAGTCGCAGGCGGCTCGGGCTGACGCCTGGAATGTTATCGTCCCTCTGCTTCAATCGGGCGCGATCAAACCGATCGTGGCCAAGACCTTCCCGCTGACCGAAGCGGCTGATGCTCTGCGTTACCTGGTTGAGGGCCGCCCCTTCGGCAGAGTGGTCCTCACCACATGACAGGCTTTGATGAGAGGACGGCATCGTCGCCGAACTCTTTCGAGATGTGGATCAACGCCCAATACGCATGAATTGAAGGAAGGTGTCCCATGGCTAACGTAGTGAGGAAAAACAGCATCTCTTCTGAGCTCGCACAGGAAATGGTGGATGCGGCGGTGGCGAAAGCCCGAGAACTTGGCGTTTCCGAGAACGTGGCGATTCTCGATGACGGAGGAAATCTCAAGGCGTTTACCCGGATGGACGGGGCGCCGTTCGTTTGCATCGAGATGGCGCAGAACAAGGCGTACACAGCTCTGCTCGGCGTCTCCACGCAGGAATTCTTCGACTTTATCCAAGGCGACCCGTCGCTCTTGGCCGGCATCCCCACGCTTTCGCGCGTGGCGGCGTGGGGAGGCGGATTCCCCATTAAGGTGGAGGGCGAAGTCGTCGGGGCGATCGGGATCAGTGGGGCGCCCGCCGTGCAGAACGACGTCGATTGCGCGACAGCAGCCTTGGCGCTCGTAACCGATGGGGTGCTGGCCCAACAGTAATTTTTGGAGATACCATCATGGCTATCCTTGCCAACAAAACAGCGCTTGTCACGGGGGCGTCGCGCGGTATCGGTCGTGCCACGGCTGAAGCCCTTGCCAAGATGGGGGCACACCTCATCGTTCACTACGGCCGCTCAGCAGCCGAGGCGGACGCACTTGTGGCCGAAATTCGCGCGGCTGGTGGATCTGCCGATGCGGCGCAGGCGGACCTCTCGATGCCCGAAGGGGCCGCCGCACTGGCAAAGCAGGTTCGCGCGATCGTCGGGGGGCGGCTGGATATCTTCGTGTCCAACGCCGGCGTCTCGAAGGCCGCCGCGATCGAGGAACACACGATCGAAGACTTCGACAACCTGTTCGCCACGAATGTCCGCAGTCCGTTCTTTCTCGTGAAGGAGCTGCTGCCGCTGTTCCGCGAGGGCTCGAGCATCATCGTCGTCTCCTCGCTGGGCGCTCGTGCTGTACCCGGCAATCCTGGGCAACCGGGCGCGCCGTCACTGCCTGCCTACGCAGCCACGAAAGGAGCGCTCGAAACGTTGGTGAAGCACTGGGCTGCGATGTTGGGGCCGCGCGGCGTCCGCGTCAATGCCGTCGCTCCGGGAGTGATCGCAACGGACATGTCCCATTTCACGAAGACCGAGGCGGGCCGTGACTTCACTCTCGCCATGCAGGCACTGAAACGCATCGGGCAGCCGTCAGATGTGGCGGACGTGATTGCGTTTCTGGCCTCCGACGGCGCGCGCTGGATCACCGGTGCGAGTATTCCGGTAGACGGTGGGTCAAAGCTCTAGGGGGGTGAGTTCAGGTGCGGCGACTTCCGAGACGAACTCTCGGGCGTGGCATGCACGAGGCGACGGGGAGGGAGCATTATGAGTCAGACGAAACAGGAGAGGAATAAGGCCCTGGTCCTTGAGGCCTTCGACACGTTGTTTAACAAGCGGGATTATGCGGCGGCTCAGCACTACTGGTCACCCACGTACATCCAGCACAGTGCGCACATCGCGCCTGGCCGCGAAGGCCTCTTCAACCTCATCAAGAGCATGCCGCCGACGCTCACATATGAGCCCGGAGTGATCGTGGCTGATGGCGACGTCGTCATCGTTCACGGGCGGTTTTCGGGGTTCGGGGCACCCGTGAACTGGATCGCGGCAGACATCCTCCGGATCGAGGGCGGTGTCCTTGTCGAGCACTGGGACGTCATCCAGGACGAGGCGACAGAACAGCAATCCAAGAGCGGCAGGCCGATGTTCGGCGACTGGTTTCCGGCAAGACAAGCGTTTTGACGGAACACCTCTGGATTGGGCCCTGCACGAATGGGCAAATTCCACGGATCAACCTGATCGCGAGAAGTACTACGTCGGGTGGCCCGGACAACTCGTTTGTCCGGGCTGCGCAGCAGCAAGAGGCTTCCCCGTTTCACCGGCCATTGGCAATCGGACCGTCCTTAGTGATGCGGACCTCTTTGACACGCCTCCGACCGCTTCGCGTCCCGGACAAACAAGTTGTCCGGGCTACCCCTCGATCAAACAACCAGTCCCGTCCCACGGTTCGTGTCCCGTCCCGCTCTTCCACCCTCGCCCAGTCCTCTGGGAGGCGTGGCCACTCGTGAGTTCGCCAAACCAAAGCGGGCCGGGGTAAGGGCAGGTTTTGATTCTCCCGTGTCCCGTCCCATGCTCCCGTGTCCCGTCCCAGGGTTAGTCCAAAGTCCTGTGTCCAAAGTCCAAAGTCACGATGGCGGTGCCCCGGATCTTCGACCTTGGACATTGGACTCTGGGACCTTGGACTTGCCGGCCCCCGGGGACGGCTCGTGTCCCGTCCCGCACTTTCACCCTCGCCCAGTCCTCTGGGAGAGGGCCGGGGTGAGGGCTTTTGAGTCCGGTGTCCCGTCCTATGTCCCGGATCCGGGTTCGTCCAAAATCTGTCCACCGTGCTGGTGGGAATCTTTTTCCCTCTATCAAAAAGGATCCCCATCACCGCCGTGGATCCAAATCTCGTCCCCGCCGGGAACTGATCCCCACCGCGCCCAGTCCCGTCCCGGTCGCCGTCGATCGTCGTCGCCCATTGAATCGAAGGAACCGGCGGGCTTACACCCGCCGCTCGCCATCATTCTTCTTCTTTCAGTCCCGTCCCGCTCTTTCACCCTCGCCCAGTCCGCTGGGAGAGGGCCGGGGTGAGGGCTGCTTATGAGTCCGGTGTCCCGTCCTATGTCCCGGATCCAGGTTCGTCCAAAATCTGTCCACCGTGCTGGTGGGAATCTTTTTCCCTCTATCAAAAAGGATCCCCATCACCGCCGGGGATCCAAATCTCGTCCCCGCCGGGGATCGTATCCCCCCACCACGCGCAATCCCGTCCCGACCTTTCCCCCTCGCCCAGTCCGCTGGGAGGCGAGGTCACTTGTGAGTTCGCCAAACTAAAACGGGTCGGGGAGAGGGCCAATTCTTCATCAGACAGCTTTGAACAGGAGGCCGCAGAGTTCACAGAGGAGTTTCCAAATCCTTCACCTCTGTTAACTCCGTTACCTCATGTGAAAGGGCTTTCAGTCCCGTCCCGAACTTTCACCCACGCCCAGTTGGAAGAGGGCCGCTCTTGCGTCCCGTGTCCCGTCCCATGCCCGAATTCAACCGAATTGAGACCTTAACCACAAAGGCACCAAGAGCACCAAGGTTTGGCGAGTCTCGATGGATTTTTCTGACTTGGTGACCTTTGTGACTTGGTGGTTCGAACGCCTTTTCAGTCGTGGTGAAATAAGGTGGCACGACTTGCCACCTTTCTGATCTCTGTTGCGTACGTGGCCTCCTGTTAGGTGCTTTCCGGCCTCGGGAGCCCTCCCGTACGTGTCCGGACCGGATTTGAGCAGGAGATCGCAGAGTTCATAGAGGAAGTTCCCAGTCTTAGCCCTCGGTGGTCTCCGCGACCTTCTGTCAAACGCCTTTACATGCGGCCCCGGCCGGCGCATACGCCTCCCCCGTCCGGCGATTCAGTCCGTACGTCTTCGACTTTGGACCTTGGACTTTGGACCGTGGACACTCATTCAAGTGTCCCAAGAGTGATCGATTCGCCAAGTGGGGATTTCTGCTGGAGATGAAATCCAATACAGTGCAATCTAGTCCGAGCGCGCGTTCGCGGCGCGGTGCTGGCCAAGATCTCGGGTCCTTCTGTTGACTTCCCCCGCCGACTATTTCGCCTCATCAGACTTCATCCATTTCAGAAAGGCTTGTCGCTCCCGCTTGTTGGCCCGCTTCCAGAATGACTTAAGGCGCGGCAGCGGATCGTTCGCTCGTTTGACAAGTCCCGCAGCCTCGGCCGCGGCGCGAAGACTTCCGTAGTCGCCATGCATGAACGCTTTGTAAATGTCCGGTTTTTCTTGGGCGAGCCGAACAAGGAGAAGAGCTTTGGAGGCGGTACGTCCGTGTTGCTCAAATTGGGTACGGACCTGCCCGATTGTGCCATCGGCCTTCTTTCGGCGAGGATTCTCTTTTGGGTCATTGTCGACCAGAACGCGACGCACTTCGGGATGCTCTTTGCAAAGCCCCAAGGCGTCTTCGTAGGTGATGGTGTCTTTGCCCTCCCCCATGCTGGCGCCGTTCGGAAATGTATAAGTCAGCCACTCGACCAAATTCGCAAACGGCTTTCCTTCTAGATCCGTGAAGTGTTGCCATGCTTCGGTTTCAATCGCTCTGCGCAGAATGTTCGGGAAATCGTTTTTGATCTCCTCGCCAGTTTTATGAATTCGGTCGAAGAGATGGTTTCGGATCGCATCGTAATTCTGCTGCGTCAGTTCTTTTCGCTTAACCATTGCGATATCCCTGGATCATGCGCCGCTCCAATCGTTCATAAACTTCAACTAGACGATCGACGCTCCACGTGTTCAGGATCTCTACAAATTTCGCCCGGAACGGCTTCTCGATTTCCTCGAAATATGCTGTCTGAAACTGTTTGTTGTACTTGTCGACTGCCATGCGCTTAACTATCCGGTTAATCTTCCGGCGAAGGCGCTCACGCTCCTCTCCTGGGTTTGTCACGGGAAGGCCCTGCGCGAGCGATCGATTGCGATCATAGAGTTGAAGCAAGGCCGCAACTTGGACATGGTTTGCGTGCTGATGTTCCGGCTGCTGAGAAATGATTTGTCGCGCCGCCTGCACATAAATTTCCGACACGTCCTGAGCGGCCATTCGACCACCATCCAAGGACGGCGTGTGCTCGAGTCCCCAAATGCTTTGCGGGTCTGGGAACAATTTCGGCTCGCATTCGCAAGGCTTTTTTCCACAATTCTCGCAAGTGGTATCCCGGCGCTGCCGGATGCCAGCTTGCGCCTCCGACCATAGGGTCTCGGCAAATTCGACCAGCCGTGAAAACGTCGGGATGTAGATTTGAGCAGCCGTGCCGTCCTCCAACGGCTGCCCGGTGGCCTCGTCGTACTGAATGCGAAGTGCTCGTCCGACGATCTGCCGAAAAAGCATTTCCGAAGTCGTGTAACGACAGAATGCGACCGCCCGCAATCGTGGAATGTCGCAGCCTTCGGAAACCATGTTGACTGCCACGAGGTACGGGTCCTTTGCCTTCCGAAAACGACTGATCTTTCCAACCGAATCCTGATCGTGATGCGTAACTACAGTTGGCGTGTGGCCCGTTAGTTCCTTGATCTGCTTAGCGATGAGGTGGACGTGTTTATCCTCAAGCGATTCGTCCCCTTCGCGCGTGAAATTGTTGTCGTGGCCCGGACGGCACACAAACAGGCACGCGGCATCGGGATACTTCAGTCGCGTAGCCATCAGTGCTTCATGCACCGTTTGGATGGTATGGCGAACCCATTCGCCGTGCGGGTCTAGTACTTGTTTCTTGCCCGCCGTCACCTCTTTCCCGACAAGCTCTGAGAGTTCCTTCTCGTAGCGTGCATCGCGGTCTGCATCGTAAATCGCCACAGTTGCGTTGATATGCCTGGTTGTCACCGGGCGCACGACGCGCTCACTTACGCCCCTTTGATACGTATAGGCGAAATCTCGGATTGGCCGATCGTTTTCGTCGCGAGGGATGCAACCGATCGGGTCCCTGTCGCTGCGGAAATACGTGCCCGACATAAACACGGAATAACTGGCCAAATCTTTGATCCGGGCTACGTATTCGCCCCAGGTGCCGTTAATTTCGTTGGTGTGATGGATCTCATCGCAAATCAAGGCGAAACGAAATCCCTTTGCCGACTTCCACCACTCCAAGGTCTCGATCGCGGCACGATTACAGACCTCCTGATACAAAGTGACCGTGGCGTCCATCGACGGCACCGGTTGATGCGCTTGGCGACGAGCAAAAGTGAAAAACCTTGATCTAGCGTCGAGCCCGAACAACTTGCCGAACGCGCCAAGCATCCCTTTTTCCACGTCTCCCTGGATCGACTTCCAGGGGACCAAAACAAGAACGTGCTCAACGGGATCCTTCTCCATTTCCAAGAGGTGCTTGGCGATCCTTGCCGCGATTGCGCTTTTGCCAGCACCCATGCAGGCTTCGATCACGAACGACGTTTCGCCCTCCTTGAGGCGCTGCTGAAACCGTGAAAAGCATTCCTTTTGCCACTCGCGAGGTGCGAATGCCATTACGTAGTCTCCCCGTGGCACGGCGGGCACAGTATTTGCCCGTTGTAGAGCTCGATGGGGCCGCCCTGAGAATGAGGGCGAATATGGTGGGCGTGGAAGGGCTGGCCGACGAGATCGCAGCCGCATTGTTGGCACTTGCCGTCAGCAGCTATGAAGAGCTGCCGGGCTTGGCGCGCAGTGAAGAAACGACGCCGGTCCGTGCGTCGCATAGTTCGTTCCGGGTTTGCACCGAATCCGCACGAGGGTTAGCCGCGATGGCCCCGATGTGTCGTGCTTGCCGCACCGGCTCTCGCGTCCAGGCCGAAGCTAGGAATCGCGATGCCGAATACGATACCCGAATGTCCGGAAAGGTCAAGCACCCGCCAGCTCACGCTGGCGGCTCGCCGGGTCGCTCGTCTTCGCCGCGAATCCACAATGCGAGCGGCCAGTCCTGATATTCGACGTAGCGGATAGCAGCGAGGACGGCGGTTTCGTCGGGTAATTTTCGGGTCGATCCCGATTTCGTCCACCAGCGGCGACGCGTGGCGGACGCCGATGCTTTGTTGAGTTCTCGGGCACAATAACTTTTGAAATCGCGAAGCAGCGTGGCGGGTTCCGGGTCGCCAGGAACTCCCAAGACTGCGTGCACGTGATTCGCCATTACCGCGACCGCGAAGAGTTTCCAGCGCCGCATATCGGCCGTCGCTTGAATCTGTTTGCAAACTGCGGTGGCTTGTTCGCGCGTGAGGCGCGTTGTCGGGAGTTTTTGGGTTGCTTTCGCGAATCCCTCGAGATGCGGGCGCTCGCGGTCGTACTCGGTGCCGGGCTGATTGTGGGTGGTTTGGGTGGCGTCGCTGTTTTGTCGCACGGCGCCGACGAAACCGCGTTCGTCACCCGGCAGCCAGGTGCCATAGGTGGTCCAGGTGAGGAGCCAGTGGCGGTCCACGCTTGGGATCTCGCGGTCTTGCTCGTGAGGCAGAAGAAAGAAAAACGAAGAAAAGCAAAGAGACAACGAAGAGAGATAAGCACCCGCCAGCTTACGCAGGCGGCTCGCCAGTCGCTATCTCCCCGGCGAGCGTCGGGCGTCAGCCCGATGGTGCTTCGCCTTGATTGCTGACTTCTGCTCGCCCGAAAGCACGCAATACTAATCACCCGACAGCTTACGCTGTCGGCTCGCCTTTTGCGCAGAAACCAGTGCGGTTCGCGCGCGAATCGGGAGCGGGGCAGTGACTTGTCGCTCTCTGTGCTGGGTGTTACAAATCAGGCCTACTGGGTGGCTCTTTTTTGCCGATTTTGCGAGGACGTTGCGCGTCGATTTTCGCGAGAAAGTCGAAACCGCGCAGCTCTCCCGGACGTATGCATTAGGCCGCCGACCAGAGGCATTCCAAGGAACCCACTGGCGGGCAAGCCGCCAGTGCCACCGACCATGCCAGTTTCGCAGTATGACAGTGTGAATCTCGCCGCCCCTGACGGGCGGCTGAGTAGGCCGCTCCTGGTGGGCGGCTGGTACGACAGTGTGAGTTACGCCGCCCCTGGTGGGCGGCTTTTGGCCGCCGTGGTGACTGTTCGGTTGCCGGCGATGACGGTGTGCTGTTGTTTTTGCGGCCTTCGAGGCTCATTTCACTCCCACATCCAGAATTGGACCCGACCATGAGAAGTTTGACAGCCCGCCGGATGACAGCGCGCCGGGTAATGATTCCCGGCCTCGTCCTGGCGATTGCCTTTGCCGGCCTGGGGGCCCGCGGGGCCGTCGCGGCGGAGAAAGCACCGAATGATCGGCTGCTCCCGGCCAACACGTATCTCTACGTCACCGTTCCCAACGTCACCGAGCTGAAGACTCGCTTCAGCAAGACCCACACCGGCCGGATGCTGCACGATCCGAAGCTGGCCGACTTCCTGGGGGACGTGCACAAAAAACTCACCGAGATCAGCGACGAAGTTCAAAAGCACGTCGGCGTCAAGCTGATGGACATTTTTGAGCTGCCGGACGGCGAGGTCTCGCTGGCCGTGCTGGCGCCGACCGACTCCAAAAAGCTGGCCGTCGCGGCGATCGTCGATTTCGGCAAGAGCCGCAGCACGGTCGACACGCTTTTGAAGACTGCCGACGAGGCGCTGGCAAAGGCCGGCTTCAAGAAGGCGTCGCGCGACGTCGAAGGGACGCAACTCGTCGTCTACACCAAGGACAAAGACAAAGAAAAGGACAAGGACGAGAAGAAGGATTCCGACAAGAGCGACAAGCCAGAGGAGCCGGACTTCGGCAGCCAGGTGGCTTACGCAATCAAGGGAGACACCCTGATTGCTGCGTCGAGCCCGGCCGCCATTCAGGACGTTTTGCGCCGCTGGGGCGGCAAGCACGCCGAAACGCTGGCGGACGTTCCCGGCTACAAGGCCATCGCCGAGTTGGGCAAGCACGAAAGTGCCCCGTCGGTGCTGACCTGGTACGTCAACCCGGTCACGTTAGTGCAGGCGTTCGTCAAATCGTCCGATAGCGTCGATCAGAGCGTCGGAATGGCGATGGCCGTGCTGCCTCTCTTGGGACTCAACAATCTCAAGGCGATCGGCGGCACGGTGCACTTTGACACCGAAGAGTACGACTCGGTCAGCCACATTCTGGTTTATGTCGACCAACCGGTGACGGGGCTGTTGAGCGTCTTTCACTTCCCGCCCACCAAGCAGGCTCCGCCCCGCTGGGTGACGGAAGAGTCGACCGCCTACGTGGCGATCAATTGGGACATCAACAAGGCGTTTTCGGCCGTCGAAGGGCTCGTCGACCAGTTCATGGGTCCGGGCTTTACCGCCCAGAAAATGGATGAATGGGCCACCGATGACAACGGTCCCAAGATCCACATCAAGAAAGACGTGCTCGATAACCTCGACGGCTCGATCACCGTCGCCACCGATTCCCCAGACGCGGCGAAGCCCGAGAGCTTTCGGCTGCTGGTGGCTTTGGGCGTCAAGGACCAGAAGAAGGCCAAGGCCGCGCTCGACAAAGTCTCGAAGATGCAGGGCATTCCGGTGAAGACTCGCGATTTCAAAGGCGAGGTCATTTACACGCTGGAAGGGCTCCCGGGCTTTGGCGATTCGAGCCGTGAAATGGGTCTGACGGTGATTCAGAACCATCTGATGTTTTCCAACGACGTTTCTCGGCTTGAGCAAGTGATCCTGGGCGACAAGGACCGCAAGCCTCTGGCTGATTCCGAAAAGTACCAGAAGCTGGCCAAGCACTTCCCGAAGGAGACTTCGATCCAGTGGTACCAGGAGCAGGAAGGCCAGATGAAGGGCGTCTATGAAATGCTCAAGAGCGGGAAGATTACCGAGGCGGTCGCCGCCATCCCGCCGCTGGCCAAGCTGCTGGAAGGCATCGATTTCAAGAAGCTTCCTGAATTTGACGCCATTAAAAAGTACCTTCCGCCGACAGCCAGCTACGGCGTGCCGCACGCCAACGGGGCGGTGTTCGTGAGCTTCACTTTGAAGTCTCCCACCCCGTAATCGGGAGCTGTTCGCTCGCCTTAACCGGCTGGCAATTTGGTGGTTAGCGATTGTTTTTGAGGCCCGGCCGCTCTCAGATAGCGAGCCGGGCTTTTTCTTTGCGCCGTTGTATTCGTTCTCTCGCGGATCAATCCGTGTTCAAGAGCGCAAATGGCGCGGCACTCCGCTTTGCCGGCTGGTGTTGAAATTAAAAGGAGTGTGATTCGGAATGAGACGACGGCTCGCACGTGCTGAAGGTGAACCCCGTAGACAAGCCGGCTCGGCGGCGTAAGCTTGTTTCGGGCGATCACAATTCGTCGATCGGCGAGGACTGGCATTTTTTGACGGAATCCGGCCATGAGAAATATTTTCGCAATTGTCGCAATTCTCGCTCTGGGGCTTTCGCTCGGTCTCGTCACCGCCGCGCGGGCCGGTGATTCGCCGGAGACCAATCCCGACGAACTCTTCAAAAAGCTCGACGCGAACGGGGACGGCGTGCTCACCGCGTCGGAGATTCCCAAGGAGCATCTCAAATTCTTCCAGCGGCTCTTGCGGATCGGCGACACGAACAAGGACGGGATGCTCAGCCGCGAAGAGTTCGACGCGGTCATGCACAAGACCGAACAGCCGGTGACCGACATCAGCAACACGCCGGGCGTCAATGCCGGCTCCGGCCCGCCCAGGCCCCAATTCGATCCCAAGCGAATCTTTCAGAACCTCGACAAGAACAAGGATGGCAAACTGACGCGGGACGAAGCCCAGGGGCGGCCCCGCATCCTGGCGCTGTTCGATCGGCTGGGCAAAGACGAACTGACGCTCGACGATCTGCAATCTCTGTTTCCGGGAGGAGGCAAGGGCGGCCCAAAGGCGCAAAAGAAAGGCGCGCTGGGTGCAGCGACGTCCGCGTCAGAGAAAATGGCCGAGAGTTCTGAAGACTCGCCGGGTGGCCTGCCGGCGTTCTTTCGGCTGCTCGACACCAATCACGACGGTCGTTTGAGCCGTGAGGAACTTTCGAAGGCGACTGAGCTGTTCGACCGTCTGGATCGCAATCATGACGGGTTCCTCGACGCCAAAGAGCTGAGCCAGATGCCGGCCGTTGCCTCGTCCGACGAGCCATCGATCAAGCCGGCGGCTCCGCTGGCCCGGGTGGGCAAAGGGGGCGGCAAGTTGCAACGGGGGAACGTGATGCAATTGCTCAAGCGAGCGGACGCCGACGGCGACGGAAAACTGTCGATGGAAGAAGCCCCGCCGTTTCTCAAGAAGCAGTTTGCCAAGATCGATACCAATGGCGACGGTTTTCTCGACAAGGCCGAGTTGGAAGCCTGGTTCCGTCACCGGCGGGTCGCCGGCAACACGTCTGGCGACGCGAATCCGAGCGACTCGACCAAGCCGGCCGACAAGGGAGAAGGCTCGGGGACTTAGTGCTCGTAGCACTCACGTGTCGCGGCGTCTGCAGCAAATGATCCGGTGTTTTCACCCGCGGAACTGCTACGCCTAGGTAAGACGCGCTCTAGGGTCGCGAGCGATCGATAGGCGAGACCAGACGTCGCGCCTATCATGGGGCGCATGTTTCGCGATCACCGCGAGTTTTTCCGCCAATTCCGCACTCAGTTCCAGACGACCGGCGCGATTGCCCCCAGCAGCCGGCGTCTGGCGCGTGCGATGACCCGCTATGTGGCGGCCGACCGCGGTCCCGCCCGCATTCTGGAGGTCGGCCCGGGCACCGGGGCCGTCACGCGGCGAATCGTCGACCTGCTCAAAGCGGACGATCGCCTCGACATGGTCGAACTGAACGAGGCGTTCGCCGGCCGGCTGGAGGAGCGATTTCAAAGTGAGCCGGTCTTCAAGCGGGCGGCCGACCGCGCGCGCATCCACGTCTGCGGGATCGAGTCGTTTCAGTCTGAGCGCCCGTACGATTTCATCGTCTCAGGCCTGCCGTTCAACAATTTTTCGCCTGCGTTCGTCGGCCGGGTGATGGACGTGTTTTTCGACTTTTTGGCCCCGGGCGGCGTGCTGTCGTTCTTCGAGTACATGTACGTGCGGCCCGTGCGGGGTCTCGTGTCCCGAGGCTCTGAGCGAACACGCATCAAGGACATCGACCGCGTGCTGAACGGGCGACTGGAAAAACACGGCGTCCGTCGCGATTGGGTGTTCCTCAACCTGCCCCCCGCCTGGGTGCAGCACCTGCGCAAGGACGCCTGATTCGACACAAGGAGCTTACAAGCCGGGAGGGCGAGGCTCCCGCCGAGCCTCTCTGAGTTGGAAAGAGGTAAGCCAGGCTCAGCAGGAGCTTCGCCCTCCCGTCGAACCGCCTCCGGCTCAACTGGCATTGCAGCCATTTTCTACGTCGGAGATGATCCCTGCCCGCTCGATCGTCTCCTAGAATCGATCGTGGCAGAGGAAGCCCAACGATGAGTTTACCGGTCGATACGTCGCGCGACTCCGGCTCGAGCGGGGCCGCCGACGAGGCTTGGAGCATTGAAGAAATTGATCGTCTTTACCGGAAGGCCCTTGAAGCCGTCGACGAAGTCGCGAACGATTTGAACGCGGCGACCGACGCGCTCACGAGCGAGGCCGAGCCCGACCGGCCGGCGCAGTCTGCCCCCGGAGTTTCGCAACCAGCGGCTAGTCCATCGGAGCATTCCGAATCGCGTCCGAATGCGGCCGGCGAGGAGGCGCCGGTCGGACCCGAGCAGGTCATCGAAGCACTCTTGTTCGTCGGAGGCAAGCCGCTGACGATCAAGGCGATTGGCGCCGTGTTGCGAGGAGAGTTCGAGGCGAGTTTTATCGAAACGGCGATTGAACAGTTGCGGGATCGGTACGCGGCGCAGAACCGGCCTTATGAGATTCGCCTGACTGACGGAGGGTATTGCCTCACCTTGCGGGCCGAGTTCGAGCCGGAGCGAAACCGCGTTTATGGATTCGGGCCGCGGCACGTGCGTCTCTCGCAGGAGACTCTCGAAGTATTATCGTTGGTCGCCTACCGTCAGCCGATCTCACGGCGGACGATCGAAGAGATCGGCAAGCGAGGGGCCGGTTCCCATTTGCGGCAGCTGTTGCAGCGCGAGCTGGTCGTTCTCGATCGAGGAGACGGCAGTGCCGACGCGGAAGTGACGTATCGAACGTCGCCCCGCTTTTTGCAGCTGTTCGGGCTGCGGCGTCTGGAGGAACTGCCGCAGATCGAAGACTTGGACTTCAAATAGTCGGGGGACGATGTGCCGGTTGATCCCATCTGCCACATGCAGGTCGACGAATCGTCGCCGCTGACGGTTGTTCACGGGGATCAGACTTATTGGTTCTGCAGCGAGCATTGCCGCGGCGTTTTTCGCGACCGGCTCGCCCGCGGTGAATCGATCGCGAGTATTCTCGAGCTCGATCACTCGTCGCACGATCATGCGTCGATGGGCGGGAAGCACTCGAAGACCCCGACCCCGACCACGACTCCCTCGCGTTCGCCGGACAACCGCGTCTATTACTGCCCGATGGACGAGGGAGTCGAGCAGATCGGTCCAGGGCTCTGTCCGATCTGCGGAATGGCGCTCGTCCCGAGGCTGACGCCCGGCGACGACGCTGCGGAGGACAACGCCGAGCTGGCGGACATGACGCGGCGCTTCTGGGTCGGCGTGGCCCTCGCCGTACCGCTCGTCCTGTGGGACATGCTGGGAATGTTGGGAGCCGCGACGGATCGTTGGCTCTCGGCGGCAACGTCGAACTGGCTCGAATTCCTGCTCGCGACTCCGATCGTGTTTTGGGCGGGCTGGCCCTTCCTGACGCGCGGCGCGCGGTCGGTGATGAGTCGCCACCTCAACATGTTCACGCTGATTGCGATGGGAGTCATCGCGGCCTATGGATATAGCGTCGTCGAACTGATCGCGAGCACGACCAGTTCGCACGGGCACGAAGCCCTCTCGTCCGGCGGTCATCTCTATTTTGAATCGGCCGCGATGATCACCGTGCTCGTGCTGCTGGGGCAGGTCCTCGAGCTGCGTGCCCGCGGGCAGACCACGGCGGCGATCCGCGAGTTGTTCGCGCTGGCCCCGCCCGTCGCGCGGCGGATTGAAGGCGATCGAGAGGTCGAAGTTCCGCTCAGCCAGGTCGCGCCGGGCGATCTGTTGCGCGTCCGGCCGGGCGATAAGGTTCCCGTCGATGGCGTCGTGACCGAGGGCGTTTCGACTCTCGACGAATCGCTCATCACCGGCGAATCGATGCCGGTTTCAAAGACAGCGGCAGATTCGGTGATCGGTGGAACGATCAACCAGTCCGGCGCTCTCGTGATGCGGGCCGAGCGCGTCGGCGATCAGACCGTTCTGGCGCAGATCGTTAGGCTGGTCGCGGCGGCCCAGATGAGCCGGGCGCCGATTCAGAAACTGGCGGACCGGGTTTCGGCCATCTTCGTTCCGGCGGTGGTTGCCATCGCCGTGGTGACGTTTTTCATCTGGCTGGCCGTCGGACATGAGCAGCGCCTGCCGGTTGCGCTCGAGCGGGCGGTTTCCGTGCTGATCATCGCGTGTCCCTGCGCCCTGGGCCTGGCGACGCCGATGTCGATTACCGTCGGCGTCGGCCGCGGAGCGCAGAGCGGCGTGCTGATCCGCAACGCGGCCGTCGTCGAGCTGATGGAACAGGCGAAGGTGCTGGTGATCGACAAAACCGGCACCCTGACGGAGGGGCGGCCAAAAGTTGTGGAGATCACCTCGCTTGACGGAGTGAATCGCGACGAGGTGCTGCGCCTGGCCGCTGCTGTCGCCCGTCCGAGCGGACATCCTCTCTCCCGCGCCATCGTGGCGGCTGCCGAAGAACGGAAAATCGCCGTCCTGCCGGCCGACGCGTTCGAGTCGACGGCGGGTGGCGGAGTCAGCGGACTGGTCGAGTGCCAGCCGATCCGTCTAGGCGACCGACGGTTCGTCGAGTCGGAGGGGCAGAGCGTGCCTGCGTCGCTCCTCGAGCGGGCCGAGAGTCTGCGTAAGCAGGGCCGGACTGTGACATTCGTGCGCGCGGGTGACCGCACGATTGGTCTCGTAGCGATTGCCGATCCCATCCGTGAGTCGAGCCGCGCCGCGATCGACGCTCTGCACCGACTAGGTCTGAGGATCGTGATGCTCTCCGGCGACAATGAAACCACCTCGCGGGTGGTAGCTCAGTCGTTGGGCCTCGACGAATTCAAGGCGGGCCTGCGTCCGCAAGAGAAGTACGAAGAAGTGGCCCGGCTCAGAGCGCAGGGACAGGTCGTGGCGATGGCGGGGGACGGCATTAACGATGCCCCCGCGCTGGCCGAGGCCGATATCGGCATCGCCATGGGAACGGGTTCAGACGTCGCGATCGAAACAGCCGACGTGACACTCCTCAATGGCGACCTTCGCGGCATCGTTCGAGCGTTTCTGTTGAGCCGGGCCGTGATGCGAAACGTGCGGCAGAACCTGTTCTTGGCTTTTATCTACAATGTCATCGGAATTCCGGTCGCGGCCGGCGTACTTTATCCCGTATTTGGGCTGGTGCTGCGACCGGCCTTCGCCGCGCTGGCGATGAGTTTGAGCTCGGTCTCGGTCGTGACCAACGCGCTACGACTGCGTCACGTTCGGCTCGATTGAGCGACAGGCGATTGAGTGGTTGCAATCCGGGCGTTGACAACCACACGAGCGAGCAGGACGATGAATCGCCGGCTGTTGCCCTGCAGATGTGGCAGCGGACTGAAAGAGTTGCGACGATGAGTGGATCCGAAACCCAAGACGATGCCGTGGCGCGGCGCTGGGTACGCGCAAACGTCGTCGGATTTTTCGCGACGATCGGGGTCGTAACCGGTCTGGTGATCGTCGATTCAAAGATCGAAGAGATCGTCGGCCCCAAGTCGATGCCTTTCTTCCGCACCGTGCTGCTCGTTTCGGTACTCTTGGCGGGGCTCGGGGCCCGGGCCCTCGTCGCTTGGCGCAGCGCGACCGTCGATCTTCAAGGCCGCATCTTTCTGACTGGCGTCGGGTTGGTGCTCTTGGCCGGCGCGGCATTCGGAATGGCGAACTGCCGGCAAGAAATCAAAGATCGCTCGAAGCCGACGCCGGTCCCGGAGCCCGCACCGATCAGTCGTGCAGGGTCAGCGTCTCCCCGGCCGATGCCGGGCCGCTAGGTGAATTTCGAGAAGTCGGGCTTGCGGCGCTCAAAGAATGCCCGAAACGCCTCCGCGGCTTCGGGCGAAGACAGCCGTTCGCCGAAGCGAGCGAGCTCTTCGTTGATCGTTTCTTCGACCAGTCGGGCGTGAGCCCGTTTCAAGAGCGACTTGGTCAGCAGCAGGGAGGCCGCTGGACGTTCGGCCAATTGCCGGGCCTTGATCGTGGCAGTCGCGATCACTTCTCCGGCCGGCGTAATCCCGTTGATGAGTGCCATCTCCATCGCCTGCGTCGCGGAAAACGGGTCCCCGAGCAGCAACAATTCCGCCGCTCGCGGATACCCGACGATCTGCGGGAGCAGATAGCTCGAAGCGGCTTCGGGGCAAAGTCCCAGGTTGACGAACGGAAGCTGGAATCGGGTGTTCGGATCGGCGTACACGAGGTCGCAATGCAAGAGCATCGTTGTGCCGATGCCGACTGCCGGACCCGCAACCGCAGCGACCAGCGGCTTGCGCGTGGCCGGCAGCTGTTTGATGAAGCGAATCGTCGGGCTCGAATCGTCGCGCGGCGGGACGTTCATAAAGTCCTGCAGGTCATTGCCAGCGGTGAAGCACGTCTCTGAGCCACAAAGCAAAATCACACGCACCGATGGATCCGACTCGGCCCGCTTGAACGCGTCGACCAGCCCCGTGTACATCGCGGCGGTGAGCGCGTTTTTCTTGTCGGGTCGATCGATACGAATCTGAGCCACGCCGTCGGCTGATTGATAGCCAATTTGTTCGTTCATCTGCTTGCGTCCCGTATCGGTTTGGGTACAGTCAGGCCACCGAATTCGTGAACAGAAGTGACAACCGGATGAGCGCCGTCAGTCGAGGACAGCATGAGCGATTTTAGCTGTTACGTCGTTGAAAAGGACTCCCACGATCAAATCAAAAGCGGGATGGGCCGTCGCAGTCTGTCGGACCTGCCCGACGGCGAGGTGCTGATCCGCGTCGCCTATTCGTCGCTCAACTATAAAGATGCGTTGGCAGCGACCGGCCGGCCGGGCGTCGCGCGGAAGTTTCCCCACGTGCCGGGAATCGACGCGGCGGGCGAGGTCGCAGAATCGACGTCACCCGAGTTTCAGAAGGGACAAAAAGTCCTGGTGACCGGTTACGACTTGGGAGCCGGACGTTGGGGCGGATGGTCGGAGTACGTGCGAGTGCCCGCCGAGTGGGTCGTTCCGCTGCCGCCGGGTCTGTCGCTTGTCGAGACGATGCGTCTGGGGACTGCCGGATTCACGGCGGCTCTCTCGGTCGACGCGCTCAGGCGACACGAGATTACGCCACAATCGGGCGAGATCGTCGTCACGGGCGCGACCGGGGGCGTCGGCTGCCTGGCGGTCGCCATGCTTGCCAGGCTCGGCTACACGGTGGTCGCCGTGACGGGCAAAACGGATCGGCACGATTGGCTCAAGCAGTTGGGCGCGGCGCGCGTCATCGGCCGAGGCGACGTCGACGTGAAAGGGGGCAACCCGTTGCTCAAGGCAGCCTGGGCCGGCGCTGTCGACACCGTGGGGGGCAACGTGTTGACGACGTTATTGCGATCGACGCACATCGGCGGCTGCGTGACGGCTTGCGGCCTGGTCGCCGGGGCCGAGCTGGCGATGACCGTCTTCCCGTTCATTCTCCGCGGAGTCACGCTCTGCGGCATCGACAGCGGCTGGTGCAAACGCGAACGCCGACTCGAGCTGTGGCGGCTGATGGCCGGCGACTGGAAACCCGATCGACTCGCGGAAATCTCAACCGAGATCCCACTCAAGGACGTCGATGAGCCGGTGCGACGCATCCTGGCCGGTGGAATCGTCGGACGGACGGTCGTGCGGGTGAGCGGCTGACGACTCGCGGAATCAAGTGTTCGGACGATTGCCGGTCGATTTCGGCTCGCCATTGGGGCTGTCGGCGAGCGTGTCGCGCTCAAGGTGGACGTGAGTGCCCGCGGCGCTGCCGCGAAGCTCAATAACCCGGTCGGCCCGTCCTTGCGTCAGGTACTCGGTCAAATTGACTCCCAGCGCGCCCAGGGCATGAAAATGGGCTTGTTGCTCGGCATGGAGGAGCCGGTCGATCTCTTCCTGAACGCGGGCGCGGGACAAGTGCAGCGTCCGCTCGAATTCCTCGTGTTCTTGACGGATGCGGAGCTGAGCTTCGGCCTTCTCTCTTCCCAGCTCGATCGCATGGCGGGTCTCTTCGGTTTGCTCGCCCCGGCGTTTGCCTGCTCGCGCGAGCTGGCTTTCGAGCTTGAAGTCCTCCAAGCGCTGCGATTGTTGCTCGGTCTCACGTTCGAGTTGCAGCTTGGTACGGGCTTCGATCGCCTGATCGTGCATTTGCTGCAGTGACGGGGCCGCCCCGTAGCCGCGGTAAACGACGTTGTTGATGCGATAGCCCGATTGGGCGGCCCGACCGGTCAACTGCTTGTACGTCGCGATGTCGTTTAGCTTGTCTGTGTTCTGCTTGAACGACTCGAAATCGTGCTTGCCGACCAGCTCGACGACGTCGGCAGTTGCCGCATTGACAAAGTCTCCGATCGGGTCGTGTGTGTTGTCGAGCATACGGTTGATGTCAACTAGTTCGAAGAAGATCATCAATTTGATAGTAATAACCGCGCTATCGGCAGTGCGGACGTCATAGACGTCGTGGTACATCTGGTCGGGCATCAGCCAGAGCTTCTGGAAAATCAGCGCGTTCGGAACTTTCTCGACGCCTCGCGAGCCCCCCTTCGAGGCGTGCCACGAAAATGTATGCAGCCACTCACCCGGCTGCGGAGCGAAGAGCGTGGGACCATAAACGATGCGTCGAGTCGTCGTCGACGAGGTTCCGGCCGCTGTGCCCTCTTCTTGTCGATAGACGACGACCGCCTCCTTGGAGGCCAGTTGTAGACACTCATGCTTGGCGATCGACTCGTGCACGCGCGGGTCGCTCCACAACTCGGACGGACCAGCGACGTGTTCCTGTCTCCCATCGCGAAAGCGGACGATCAAAAACTCCCCCGGATGGGCCACGTGTCGGTCGAGGTCCGCGAACGTTTTAAAGGCCGCCCAGACCCGCTGGGGACCGACGATGATCTCACGGCGCCCGTCGAGATACGTGACGAGAACCCGCTCGCCTTCCGATACGGTGTAGAAGAACATACCGTGACCTCGCTTAGGAAGCCTTGGCACACTTCGTCTGGATTTGGGCCCGGCCGACCAATTGACATCGACACTTGGGAGCCGTTCACGACCTGGCATCGGTCTTGCGCTTCGAACCGCGTTTCCGGCTCGCAGGTTGGGTCGAGGCTCGACTGCTTCGGACTCGCCCAAATCGAGCGCGGTCGCCGTGAACTCCTGCAACATCGAATCGACCGACTCCGTTTCTGACTGACCATAGCAGCGGTTGATGAGCGGCAGCAGCTCCTCCGGCGGCGCGCCGATCAAGCGCACGTCGCGTGCGAGACGAAAACGCAGGCTGTCGGCCTTCGCGATGTTTTCCGGATCCGTGGCGGCCAGAATCAGCCGTTCGCCGTTGAACTCGAGCGGGAGCACCTTATGCTCGTGGGCGAGTTCTGCCGGAAGAAAATCAAGAAGCTCTTGGGGGATTCGTCTCCGCGATAAATCGGCGACCTGGTCCCGCTCACCGAGCGGCTTTCCGGAGAGGAGCACCCTCTCGGGGGCGAGGTAGTTCGCGACCGATTCTTCGTCCCAGAGAGTTCCACCCACGCCTTCCTGCAAAGCGCCGCGCTGTCGCAAAAGCGTGTATTGCATCGGAGCGCGCTCCACTCATCCCGCCTGAGAAGATCTTAGCCACAACACGAGTCAAGGGAACGGAGATTCTCCAAGTCGTTACACAACCATATACCCTGCCCAGTCTGCATGTGCCGAATCGATTGCACCTGCCAACCAACGGCAGGTGCTCCCGGCAGCGCGATCCTGCGCGCTCTTGACTACTGCGCACTCTGGGAACGTTGAGCCAGAATTGTTCGGCCCAAAATTTCGGCGACGCGGCGATTCCCTTCGGGCGTCAAGTGGCAATAATCGGTGTAAAACTCCACGTCTGAACCGAGAGTGGCGATCTCGGCGTTCAGATCGAGATATTCGACACCGAATTCCTTCGCCGTTTTGCGAAGAGCATCCGACAGATAGTCGTCATAGAAGTACGCGAGCAGCAACGCGCACTGATCGACGGAGGGGCCGGCATCGGAACCGGCGGGGACCATGACTTCGGCCAGTTTGTGCTCGATCTGCGAAAGATGCTTGTTCGTTTTCGTGCGATTCAGGAGGGGCTGCAGGACGAAAATCGACGGCGTGTGATCGGCTTTCAACACCGCGAAATACTGCCGCACAATCTGCAGCAGCCGCTCGGCGTTTTTTGTGTAGCGCTCCCTCGATTTTTCGTAATAGGCGTGCCCCGATTTTTCATCGGTTGAGGGCATTGCGGCCGGGCTCAGGTCTGTCGCGGAATCTGACGTCGGGGTGGGCTCCGCCGAGCGCTGGCGGTTGACCCATTTGGAATAGGCGGTCGAAAGCACGTAGTACGTCGAGGAATATCGCAGCGGCGACCGCTGCCCTTGGTACAGCTCCACATAAAACGGAAGATGCTGCTCGAGGTCCGCAAAGGGGGTCCCCGTCACCAGGCTGTAGACGTCGTTCATTCCGTCCAGATTGATGATCAGGTCGGGCTGAAACTGGGACAAGGTCTCGATGTACTGAATGAGTGACTGGTGGATCCGTCGCTCGAATCCGGCCGCGTTGATGACCTCGTAGTGCGTGGCCGGGTTGTGCGTCTGAAGATAGCTTTGCAGCCGCCCCGCGATGCTCGAGGGGTAGGCGTAAAGACCGTCCGGGTAGGGATGCACCGTGTGGTAGCGGATGTTCTGCCCGGCTCCAAAAGCGGTCGAGCCCCCCATGAGAAAAATACGAAAGGTTCCCGGCGGCTTTTCGCGCGTGATGGGCGTGTCGTGCAGGAACCCGTGTTCGTCGAGCACGGGGTCGGGTTCCGCGGGGTCCGATTTGATGGCACTCGTCCGAAACGAATGCCCCGGCACGTTTTGAAAGACCGTATACCCGGAAAGAATGCGGTTGTACGGATACTGAAACCGCACGTCCTGATGCCCCTTGAACACAATCAGCAAATAGCAGCCAAGCTCGATTAATCCCAGAAGGACGAGCACCGTGACGAGCAGAGTAGTCTTCGGATAACGAGCGAAACGATTGCGACGCGCGGGCGCGGCGGCCAGCATCGGCGAATGTGAAGAACTTGGCATGCCGGACAAGCGAATTCTCGACTTCTTTGTCGTTTGCGCGGATCGAAGAGGGCCTTCGGCCTAACCCCGTGGAGGCGGCCATTCCCCCTCAAAACAGACACAGGCGGCACAATTGGCGAAACCGCCCGCTGCGCCCCGCGTGCACGGCTGTTCCGGCCGCGTCTCTTGCGGCAGAGCGGCCTAATCGATTCTAGGGACTATCTTTTAGGGACGCGAATCGACCGGTTCCCAGCAGCGCGCGAAACTGATGCAAGCCAAGCGATTCGAGGAGCTCAAGGCCACCGGTCTTTTGCCCTCTCCCACAGGAATAGGGCTCGAAATTCTGCGGCTGACGCGAGACGAGAATGTCTCCGCCGCCGAAATCGGGCGCGTCATTCAGGTTGACCCGGCCTTGACCGGGCGGACTCTCCGGCTGGCAAACACGGGCAACGCGGCATCGGGTCGCGCGGTGGCCAGCGTCGCGGATGCCGTCGCGCGGCTCGGTACGCGGACGGTCGGCGCAATCGCCCTGGGGTTTACCGTCCTAGCCGGCAATCGCAGCGGCAAATGTCGCGGCTTCGACTACCAGCGGTTTTGGTCGCATTCGCTGGCCTCCGCCGTCGCCACGCAGATTCTCTCGTCGCACACGCGGCACAAGAACGCAGCCGACGGGTTCACGGCCGGACTCTTGGCCCAGGTCGGCCGCCTGGCCCTGGCCAGCATCCACACCGAGCAATACTCGAGCGTGCTCACCGAGTGGGGCAACGGGACGCCGGAGGCACTCGTGCGGCTGGAGCAGAATAGCTTCGTCACGGATCACAACGAACTTAGCGGCGTGATGCTGGCCGATTGGGGCTTGCCGAAATCGATCTGCGAAGCGGCCCAATATCACGAAAATCCGTCCGGGAGCGGGCTCGACGAGCGCGCGCCCGGGCGCGAGCTGGCCCGGATCGTGCACGCTGCTTCGCAAATTGCCGACGTGTGCGTTGCGCCCAACGACCGGCAGGCGGCTGCGAGCGCGGCGGACCTTGTCGCCGGTTGCGAGGCAGTGGGCATCGACTCGCAGGCCTTGGCAGCCCTGTTCGAGGGGGTGTTCGTCCAATGGGCCGAGTGGGGTCGGTTGCTGGACGTCCCGACGCAACAGCTGCCGAATTTGGACGAACTGAT
>DASZIA010000150.1:0-4042 GCA_035949535.1 Planctomycetaceae bacterium
GTAAGCCATTCCGGCCGCGGGTAGCGTCACAAGAAAGGGCGTGGCGCGAATCTCGTAGTAACCGTAAAAACGGCAGGCACCGAGAACGAAAGCCATCGAGATCGCGACAGCAGCGGTCAAGATCGCCATCGGCGTAAATCGTCCCCAATCGACGCGGCGAGAGGTGTCACTCACCTGCGCTCAACCTCCCAGCCGCTTTTTCATGATGGCGAAATGGTGCTCCACGTGACCGGCCATGACATAGGCGAGCGCACGGGGCGTCATTACGTGGTCGATCACGGTGCCGCGCCATTGCCAGGCTGACGGCGAGAGGTGCCGCAAGAGCAGCACATGCCCGCGGCGAACTGCGGTGAATTCCTCGAGCAGCTCCGCCATCGGATAGGTGTTGAAGTCGGCAAACTGCATGAACTGGTTCTCGTCAAAGCCGGGAAGCGGAGTCGCATCGTGGCGGCCCAAACGCAAGGCCCGATAGCCGAAGATTCGCTCACAGTCGGTGAGATGCCCCAAGACCTGTTTCAGGCTCCACGTGTAAGGGGCGTGCAGGGCGAGCGACTGGGTATCGCTCAGCGGCTCTAGGAGCGTCTGTACCCGCGCGAGTTGCTTGTCGAGGATTTCGACGACTTCGCCGTCCGGCACCAGGCGGATATACCGGTCAAAAGCGGAGGCGTATTCGTCGGCTGCCGGCCGACTGTGTGTGTGGGGCATGGATTTTGACTCGCTTGAGAGTTCGTCGGGGATCATAAGACTTTAGCCAAGGTGACGACTCTCGGTCGATCCTCAAGCCATTTTCCGCTCCGAGCGTCGTTCTTTGGTCCAGTCCACCTCTCGCTGACTGGGTCGTGACGAACTCTGCGAACAAAGGCCGCGGGCTCGGTTAATGGCAATCAACGGAATGCTTCACACAAATTACATCTGCGGTAAACCGAATCGAAATATTCCGCCCGTAGGGTGCCTTCCAATTCAGTTTGCCCCTGACGGGAGAGGAAGCGACGGCAGAGCAGAGAAGCGTGGAGGAATCTTCCGTCTTGAGCCCCTGATTGACCTCCAGGTGAAGGCGGTGGACCAACATGGACGCGAGATTGCGGGTCGTCCGAGGGCCCTTGTCGGGCGATACGATCCGGGTGCCGCGAGGCAAGCTGCTGATCGGTCGCGAAACGGACTGCCACTTGCGGCTGGACAGCAAATCGGTGAGTGCTCATCACTGCGTCTTGCTGCTCGACGAGTACACCCTTCGGATTCGCGACCTCGGAAGCACGAACGGGACGTTTCTCAACGGAAATCGAATCGGCAAGCATGAATCGATCTTGCTGCACGACGACACGGTTTCGATCGACGAATTGACTTTCCAGATCGATCTGAGCCAGCCGGCCGATCGTGAGGCGGGCACCGCCGAGGAAGTGCAGCCCGCTGTCTCTCCGAACGCGCTCGACGCAACCGGCATCTTCGATGGCGACACGGACCCGGTCGTCCCCACGGATGTCGTTGAGCCATCTACCTCCGAACGGCGTTCCGAGGATGAAGCGGACGAGTCGTCGGCTGCGGAAGGGAGGACAGGCGCCGGCGCCCGAATGAGTCTTCAATCAGTTTCGACGGTCTCGGAGGGACGAAGAGCAGCCGCAACGCTGTCGGCTGTCGCCAGTCCGCCCGTTGCGCCTCGGAAAGGCGCGCCTAAAACAGTCGCGGAACCGGCCGTCACCCTGACGACTCCATCAAAGCCATTGGCGGTCAATCCGAAGCAAAGTGCCAAACCCAAGCCGAGAGCTCCTGCCAAAATTGAGCGGAACCCAAAGAGATCGAAATCGATCTCGAAGAAAAGCGGCCTCGTGATCGCGGGATCGATTGCTTTGGTTGGGCTTGTCGGCGGCGGGGTGATTCTTCTCCGATCGGGGCAGGCGGCCAAATTCGAGGCGCCCCAAAAGTATGTGCAGTTCAGTCCGAAGAACTTCGAGACGATCCTGACTTGCGAGGTTCCGGAGGATTGGAAGCAGAAGTTCCGCGGAGGTAGGAACGCCGGTCCGATCTGGGCGCGGTTCAGCGACGGCCGGCTCACGATCGAAATCTGCGAAAACCTGTCCGGCGATGGGATCCGCGAGGCCGTTGTCGCCATGCGAAAAAAAGCCGATCCGGCCCGACGCGATGCGCCGCCGGCCGAGCAGATCCACGAATCCCAGCGTCAAAAGTCCTCGGAAAACTTCAAGTCGTACAACGAGGCCCCGCGATCGCGGGGCCTTGAGACCAAAGGTTACGGCGAGGCGCGAATTTCCGAGTTCACCGCGACGGAGGGCCTTTTGGGGACAGAAGTGAGTGGCTGCCGCGCGACGGTCCTCACTCAAGCGCATCAATTGACCGTGACGTGCAAATGTCCGCCGTCGCTGCTTCACGATGCGAAGCCGGTGTTCGAAAAGGTCATTTCGAGCCTCGGCTTTGGAGTAGCCACTGAGGCGAAATGACGAAGTCCGAGCATTACGGCTTGGCGGGCGCTTGCGCGCCTGCCTGATGGGCTCCCGTCTGGTCGACGATCAGCTTCGCCCGTTTGGGCCAGTCGGCTTCGAATTTCCACTTCGACTGAAACGTGTCCCGCGCGATCATGTTGAGGGCCAGCACCTCGGGCGCATAATTGTCGACCGGAATCGTCGCGGGGTCTGCGCCTTTGAGCACGCGTGCCGCCAAGAGGCCACTCGCGTGCCCCACTTCGTAATAATCGGCGCCGAGTGAAAACAAGGCCCCTTGCTTCACATCGGTGGGCATATTCGTAAAGACGGGAATGCCGCCGTCGCGCGCGGCGGCGACCAGCGAATCGAGTGCGGGGGCCACAGTGGCGTCACCTCCTGCCCAGATGGCTTCGACCTCCCGGCTGACGAGCGCCTTGGCAGCGTCCTGCACTGCCGAGGACGAGTCGACAGTGACCTCGACCAATTCGATATTGAGTTTCTTGCAGACGGCCCGGGCCATGACCGTGGAAGCTTCCGAATTCGACTCGGCCGGATTCCAGGCCACGCCGACTTTTTTTAGTTGCGGGTTGGCCTCGCGGGCCAGGCGGAACAAGCTGGCAACAGGCTGCAGCGACCCTTGTCCCGTCAAGTAAGGAGGATGCTGCGCGTGATTTTCCCGGCTGATTCCCACGCCCGCGCCCCAGGGATCGGTCGAAAGCGTGAACACGTGCGTCCGCTGCGTCTCGACATTCGCATTGGCCACCGCCTGCAGCACGGGAGTCGAGAGCGTGAAAATCATGTCGAAGTCGCTGCCGACGGCCTCCTTGGCGATCATGATCGCCGTCGAGCGGTCTCCCTCGGCACTGTAGTGCGTGATCGCGATGTTCTGGCCGTCGACGAAACCCGCTTCTTTCAGTCCCGCCAGCACGCCGGCTTCGCTCACTTCCAGCACGGGCACGGATACATAGTTGATCATCGCCACTTTTTTCGGCGCGTCGGCCGAACGCAGTTCTCGGTTCCGTCGCGGATCGGAAAAGAGCAACACGGCCGCGGCGGCAACGATGAGCGCCGCGCCCAGGCCGAAATGCCGGAGCAGGATTGCAACGACGGAAGGCGATTGCCTGGATTGGCTCATGACATTGTTTTTCCGCTCGGGAGTAGCCCGGCCGACTTGCGTCACACGTCCGGGAATTGGGCCCGAGAGTGGTAGCGCGCTCTGCCTCTTAAGCCCTCACAAGAGGGCGTCAGACAGTAGCCCAGGGCTTTCAGCCCTGGGTACGCCGTCCATCCACACAACTCCAAGCCCCCGCAGGGGGCGACAGAACTCAGGAGCGAAGTCTCTATCGCCCCTTGCGGGGCTTCAGAAAAGCATTTTTGTCGGGTTCCTATCCCAGGGCTAAAGGCCCTGGGCTACTATCTGCGGCCCCTAACGGGGCCAAGAATAGACATCACACATATTGTGCCCGCAACATTTCGGCCGCCGATTCGTCGAGCTGATTGGCGCGACGCAGATCTTCGAATCGCGACAGCAAGTCCTCAGGGCGCAGCCGTCGTTTCGCCTGACCCGAGATGTCAAACGCAATCTGCCCGCGGTCCATCATGATGACCCG
>DASZIA010000151.1:0-1949 GCA_035949535.1 Planctomycetaceae bacterium
CGGGCTCGAAACTACCCACGCAAGAAGCGGGAAAAACCTCCCGGACCACCGAATATCAAACCGGCGACTGCCCAGGAACAGAAGCGAGCGAAACGACTTCAATCAAAAACAACCGCCGTCATGTGAACGGCGTAGCATGCCTCCGCTTCGGTTGGAAAGCGTCGAAGTTGCCGCGAGCGCTCCCGATCGCGAGTCAACGGCTGGCCCCCTCACCCCTAGCCCCTCTCCCGCGAGGGGGGAACAAGAGTTTTTGGCATCGCGCGATCCTCCGACATCCTCACGAAGATGATACACCCTTTACTGACTGCCAACGATTCGTCGGACGCTTTCGATCGAGCGGTCGAGGGCTTCGAGCTACCGAATGCTCGCAAAAGTCGACGCCGCATCGTCCGGTCTCATTTGTACTGGCTGGTCCGCGCGTGAAGCAGCCCGTTGGCATCCACTGAAGTCCCGTGACCATCCGAAACTTTCGCTCAGGATGCGCCCCCACTAGACGGTGGCGCACTAGGTCCACCGGCCTGCCCCTGGTAGGATCAGATTCGCTTCCTTGCGAGCGTGTTTCCCGCACTTCACCGGAGTCCCGCGCTATGACAACCATCAATCCCGAGTCGATTGCCGTTGAACGGGTCGCTGCTGCCTCGGCCGAAAAGGATCGTGTCCTCAAGTTGGCCAACACGCCCGAGGCGCGGGCCGAACGCGTGAAGCTGGCGGCTGCGTATCGGTTCCTGGCGCGGGCGGGACTCGACGACGGCGTGGCCGGGCACATCAGCCTGCGGGTGCCAGGGGCTCCGGAGTACTTCTGGGTCAATCCGTTCGGCTTGTTCTTCAACGAGGTGCGGGCCGACAATCTCGTGCTGGTGAATTCGGCCGGTGAGATTGTGGACGGCCACCCGCTGATCAACCTCGCCGGCTTCTGCATTCACTCGGCCATCCATCACGCGCGGCCCGACGTGAACTGCGCGTGTCACACGCATCCGCCGGCCGGCACTGCCTACAGCACGCTGGGCATTCCGCTCGAGCCGCTCGATCAGACCGGCTGCTCGTTCTTCGAGGATCACGGCGTCTATGACGAGTACACGGGCATCGTCCTCGACGGCGAGCAAACTAACGGCATTGTGGAATCGCTCGGCGACAAGCGGGCGCTGATCCTCGCCAATCACGGCCTCTTGACCTGTGCCGGCACGGTGGAGCAGGCGCTGATCGATATGCTCGATTTTGAGCGCACCTGCAAAATCAACCTGACGGCCCTGTCGACGGGTCTGCCGCTGAAAGCCGCTCCGCCGGAGGTCGCACGCCAATCGCGGGCCGTGCTGACGCAGCCGCGCCGCTATCCGTTCATGTGGGCGGCGATGATCCGGCAACTGGACCGCGTCGAGCCGGACTACAATCCCTGGCGCTAGACTGGCACGTGCAACTCGCACACACGTGGCACACTCGACCTGCTGCTCAAGTTCGGTTTGCCGAAGCCGATCGGATGCCTCATGCTTATCACCAGTTGCTGAAATACAGAAACCAACCTGCCAAAGCGATTGCGGCGGCAACCAGCCAAAGCATGGGATGCCGCCACATGAAATCGCTCGGGTTGTAAGCCATTGCGGTCAGCCGCTGATGCCGCAGCAGTCGGCCCCAAGACGCGGCTTTTTTCTTAGCCGACCGCCGACTTGTGCGCCCAATCGCTTTGATAGGAGGAATCGGCGTTCGGGTGCGGAATTGTGTCTGCCGACGTTTGCGGCTTCATGGTCATGCCGAGCTGGGCCATTCGTTCCCGATGCTGCACGACGATCTTGGAGACAGTGATCACGCAGACGACAATCGCCCAGGCGATGGCGACTCCGCCCAGCACGGAAATCGTCACGATCCAGCTTGTTTCTGAGAACATTTGTCCGAATTCCCGTAGCATCGCCGCGCCTCCCGACGTTCTCGGTTTTGGCAGAGTCCGAATTCAGGAC
>DASZIA010000152.1:0-5060 GCA_035949535.1 Planctomycetaceae bacterium
TCGGGTCCGAGTGTTGGCTCTGCACGTGACGGCAATCCTTTGGCGGGTCTGGCGGGGAGGGATGCGGTTTGCGGTCTAAACGATTCTAACGCGCATAAAAACGGATGCAAAAAAAAACGGTGTTCAAAAATCCCTTAACGCTGATTCTCAGGCTCCTACCCTGTTGGCCGATTGCAGACCGGTTCCGAGGCCGCTGACGGGTAAGAGGCGACACGCGTCGTTTGGCGGATGCTGTACGTGTCGCTCTCTTTTCCTGTGTAGGCCACGAGTAGCTCGGCCAGCAGCCCCAGAGAAAGCGCCTGCGCTCCCAAGAGGGCGGCGGCGATCGAATAGGGCAGCAGCGGACGCGTGCCGATCGGACCGAAGTCGGCCCCCATCAAGTGCGTGCAGCACCAGATGATCGCCAGGTACAAGAGACCGCACGATCCCAGCCCCAGCATGCACAGGCCAATTCCGCCCAGAATGTGCTGCGGCCGCTGGCCGAAACCGGTCAGAAACGTCACGGTGAGCAAGTCCAAGAAGCCACGCGCGAATCGGCGCACACCGTACTTCGAGCTGCCAAACTGTCGCGGCCGATGGTGCACGGGAAGCTCGGCCACGCGGAATCCCCGGGCGTGCGCTAACACGGGAATGAACCGGTGCAGCTCGCCGTAAAGCCTGATCTCGTTGGCGACCTCGGTGCGAAACAGCTTTAGCCCACAGTTGTGGTCGCGTAGCTTGACTCCAGTGATCGCACTGACCAACCAATTGAAAACACGGCTCGGATAGACCTTGTGCCACGGATCGAGTCGCTGCGCTTTCCAGCCGTTCACCACGTCGTAACCTTCACCCAGTTTGCCCAGCATCCGGTGGATTTCCGCCGGGTCGTCCTGAAGGTCGGCGTCGATCGTCAGGATCAGTTCGCCGCGGGCCGCCCGCATGCCAGCCGTGAGCGCAGCGGCTTTGCCGAAATTCCGGCGAAAGCGAATTCCCGACACGGACAAGTGCCCGGCCGCCAGCGATTCGATCGCCTTCCAGGAGCCGTCGCTCGAACCGTCGTCGACGAAGATGATTTCGACCGTCTCTGCCAATCCGCGGGTCGCTTCGACGATCTCGCGGTAAAGCGGTTCGAGACTTTCGGCTTCGTTCAACACCGGAACGACAATAGACAGCATTTCTCCATCTTATCGGCGGTCTGAGGGGGCGGGCGAAATCATTCGGCTGCGAAGTGTCGGATAAGCCGCGGTTGCGACGAGAACGTCCGAAATAAACGACACGAAACGCGAGAGCACCGTGGCGGCCACCGCAGTGTGTGCATCGACGCCGGCCTGCGTGAGAATACCCAGCAGAATTCCCTCACGCACGCCGAGACCAGCCGGAGCAAACAAGACCGCGAATCCCAGCGACGTCGAGAGGGCCATTGCACCCGACCACATCGGCCAATTGTGCCAGCCAATCGGCGCATCAACGGCTCGCAGCGTCAAGCCGAGGCTCAGTCCTTGAACCCCCCAGCTTACGAGAAACGCGGCGCATCCCGCACCGACGAGCCAGGTCGGAATCGCGAGTCGTCCCGCTACCGACCCAACGCCGCCTTCAACGGGTGTTTGATTGCTGAACGCGACCAAATCCGGCGGCGCCATCTTGGTCACAGCCCACGACAAGAGCCTCGCGATCACCGGCAATGCGGCGAGCACAGCCAACACAACGAAGGGAACGAGCAGCGGCTGATCGCGCCCCGGCACCCAGTCGGGCAGGGGGGTCAGAACGAGGCCAACAAGCAGTCCGGTCCCCATCATGGTGAGCGTTTCGTACGCTGCGGTGACGGCGGCCGTACGGCCCGGGCACCCACGGCCGTTCATGAGCGATCCTCTCAGAATGAGGACCATCGCCTTGCCGGGAACGTATTTGCCAAGGCTGCCACAGTAGTACGCGCGCGCTGCGTCAGCAAAACCAGTTCGGCCACCCAGCGCGCGCATCAGCTCCCGCCAAAACCAAACCGAGGGGAGCCACGATGCCGTGTATAAGGCGGCCGAAAGAATCAGCCAACCAGCGCTCGCCCCTGTGAGCGGTGTCCGGACGTCGCTTTGCTGCCAAAGTTGGTAACCGTGGCGGCAGACGTAGGCGAGCACCACGACGAACAACGTCCACTTCAGCAGCGTACGGAGCCGACTCAATAATTCTCGTCGTATTCGAGCAGATCGTTCTCGGTGATGATGCGGTGCCCCTTGTCGGCCAGGATCTTGAGCCCCATCTCGACATCGTCGACGTGCAGCGCGATCGCGCCGCGCCCCTTGCCGCGATAGAGCAGGGGATAAGTGTAATGGATGTTGAGTTCTGCCTGCAGCAGGGCCATGCAGATCTGGACGTAAGGCTGCGGATCGGCACTGAGCTCGACGCCGATCAGATCGGTCTCGAAAAACTTGAAGTCAGAGAGTTTGAAGAGCTCCTGCGCCCGCTCATAGTTGCTCAAAATGAGGCGTGCGATCGAGAAGTCGATCGAATCGACGACGGTCAGCGCGACCACACGCAGATCGTGCCGTTCGATGTGCCGCAGCAGCTCATGCAGCGTGCCGACGCGGTTTTCCATGAAGATGCCGAACTGCCGCAGGCAGGGCCAATCGCGGCCACGGGCGGTGCCCGCTTCAGCCTTCGCCTTGCCGCCGTAGCTCATCGACGGTCTCCCTGGCTGGACATAATCTGGACTCGATGCAAGTCGTCTGTTGCAGCAATGTCGCGTTTTCCGGGCAGCGCGGGGAAAACCCCGGAGAGCCGCGGACAGCGCGACAACCTAGAGAGATCCGTCGGCGCACGCTCGACGGTCATCAAGTCATTGCTCGCTGCTTGGCACCAGCAAGTCGTTATGCTACGTCACTTTATGAACCCTGTCACTTTATGAAGCCGCGGCAGGACCGTCAATCAAGGAACTCGAATGCCCGTGCGAACTCTGTTAATCGATTTGGGGAACGTGCTGCTGTTCTTTTCGCACGAGCGGATGTGTGCACAGATTGCCCAAGCCTGCCAGGTGCCGCTCAGCCAATTGCAGCAGATCCTGTTTAGGGAACAACTCCAACGCCGGTTCGAACGCGGCGAAGTCTCCGAAGAAGGCTTTCGCCAGGTGCTGGAAGCCGAACTCGGTCGGCCGCTCGACGCGGATTCCCTCCGCCGCGCCGGCTCCGACATCTTCTCGCTCAATGAGCCGATGGTTCCGCTGCTGGATCGATGGAAGCGCGACGGCCATCGCCTGGTGCTCCTCTCGAATACGTGCGTCACCCATTACGAATGGGTGCTCGAGCACTTCGACCTGCTCAATCGGTTCGACGACTGCGTGCTCTCCTATCGAGTCGGTGCCGTCAAGCCGGAGAGGGCCATCTTTCAAGTCGCTCTTGAGGCCATTCAATGCCCGCCCGGTGAGTGCTTCTACACCGATGACATTGAGGAATATGTGCACCAGGGGCGCTCCTTTGGTCTAAAGGCCGAAGTCTTTCGCGACGTGCCGACCCTCACGCGCCAACTCGAGAAGCTCGGCGTGAAATGTGAGGGTTGAAATCGGTCGCCCAGACTGGCACAATCCGCGGCGCCCACGGATCTTCGACCCACTTCTGGGATACTTCCTCCATGAGTTACCTGCGAAAGGCCTTTGCCGAAGGTCTAGGCACCTTCTTTCTCTGCTTTGCCGGCATCTCAGCGATTCTCTGCAACACGAAAGACGTCGGCGGCAACATCGGGCTGCTCGGAATCGCCTTTGCCCACGGGCTGGCGCTTTCGATCGGAGTGGCGGTCACCGGTGGGATTTCCGGCGGACACCTGAATCCCGCAGTGACGCTCGGCATGCTCTTCACTGGACGGATCCGAATTTTCTCGGCGATCGGATACATCATCGCCCAATGCGCCGGGGCGACGGTCGCGGCCGTCTTGTGCAATCGAGTCTTTCCTCCCGAAGTGGTCACGAACGCGTATCTCGGCCTCCCTCTGCCGGCCAAGGCCTGGGTGACCGATAACACGATCCTGCTGTACGAGGGGGTGATGACCTTCCTGCTGGTGACGGCCGTATTTGCGACGGCCGTCGACGAGCGGGGCAAGGCAGTCAAATTCGGGGCGCTCGCCATCGGACTCACCGTCTGTTTCGACATCCTAGCTGGAGGTCCGATTACCGGAGCCTCGATGAATCCCGCGCGGTCTTTCGGCCCGGCGCTCGTCCTGCAGGATTTCAATCGTCACTGGTGTTATTGGGTCGGCCCGGCAATCGGTGGAATTTCTGCGGGACTGGTCTACCAGTTCTTCCTGTTGAAGGAAGACTGAGACTGGAAAGGGGTCCTGTTGATCTAGGAGCCAATCGAAACCGGCCGTCGGCCCATCCGATTATCGGGGCCGCTTCTTTGCGCTCAATGCCGGCTCGTTGCACGGATCGATAATCGTTGATATGCTCAGTCTTGTGCAGCAAGGCGAGGCAGCACGAGGCGCAACCTCAAGCAGCCAGCCTTTGTAGCACACTTTTGCCTCCATCCCCGCGACTGCTCCTTCCAGTTATCCAGCCCTGTTTTTGCGGCCACTGGCCGCCACCCGATAGCCAACCCGACCCGCCATCACCGATAAGCCGCTCGTTAGAAATCCTTAAACCGGTCGCTCCACGAGAGGGAATGCATGACCCGGCGTGCCTCCACCCAGTTCTTGCTCGTCCTGGCTGCGGCTGCGTGTCTGGGACCAGGGCAGCCACTCGCGGCGGCGAACGCAGTCAAAGGGCTCGGCGATCCCGGGGATCTGAAATCGATCAATGTCGAACAGGCGGCCGCGGGCAGTTCAATCGTTCTTCGCGGCGGCGACGCCCGGCAACAATTGTGTGTCACCGGCGTTTACTCCACGGGCCAACTACGCGATCTGACTCGCGCCGTCCGCTACTCGGCTGATCCCCCAGGCATTGTCGACGTCGACAACACCGGCTTCATCGTGCCCCTGCGCGATGGCGAGACCCACGTCCGCGTGACGGGCCCCGCGCACACCGCGGCCGAGTTCCCCGTGCGCGTCGAGCGGTTTGCCAATCCGCTGCCCATCAACTTCAAGAACCAGATCGTCCCGATTTTCAC
>DASZIA010000153.1:0-13271 GCA_035949535.1 Planctomycetaceae bacterium
ACGCCGGGGCTGAGCGCGTTGACCGGCGGATTGTTGATCGTCACGACCGCGACATCACCGTCCTTGGAAAGCGTTACCAAGTCACTCATGGTGCGGACCCTTTTTTGTCAATCGGGATGAGACACTGTATAACGGGGCGATCGAGATTCGATCGATTTCGAACTAGCGGCGACTCAGAACCCTCTCCCATTCCGATGGGAGAGGGCAGGGTGAGGGCTGTTCTTCGCTTCGTACGTTTTCGAGAGCGGCCCTCACCCCGGCCCTCTCCCGGCAGACCGGGAGAGGGAGTCATGAAATCGCTGGGCGAACGCCCGTCGATTTTCGCGCTTCGCGAAACTATTGCGAAGTTTCCCATTCTCCAGGAATCACACGCCATGAGCAACCGTTTTGACCTCACCGGCAAAAACGCCATCGTCACCGGCGCGACCCGTGGAATCGGGCTGGCGATCGTCCGCGGCTACGCCGAAGCGGGAGCCAACGTCACGCTTTGCGGCCGCAAGCAAGAAACTGTCGACGCGGCCCTGGCCGAACTCGGGCCGGTCAAGGACAAGGTCTTCGGCGTCGTCGCCCACGTCGGCAAGAACGAAGACCTCGAAAAACTGCTCGCCGAGGCGGAAAAGAAATTCGGCCCCGTGAACGTGCTCGTCAACAACGCCGGCACCAACCCGTTTTTCGGCCCGATCCTCGGCTCGGAGGATCGCGCGTGGGACAAGACGATGGAGGTCAACCTGAAGGGGCCCTACATCCTCTCGCGAATGGTCGCGCAAAAAATGGTGCAGACCGGCGGCGGCTCGATCCTCAACATCGCCTCGGTCGCTGGCCTGCAAGCCGCCGTGTATCAAGGCATTTACTCAGTCTCAAAGGCCGGCCTGATTATGCTGACGAAAGTTATGGCTCGCGAGCTGGGCCGCCAGAAGATCCGCGTCAACTGCATCTGCCCCGGCGTCATCCGCACCCACCTGGCCGAAGCCCTCTGGAAAGACGAAGCCCGCCTCAAGGAATTCGTCAAAAACAAATCCCTCGGCCGCATCGGCGAAACAGAAGAAATCGTCGGAGCGGCGATTTACTTTGCCTCTGACGCAAGCTCGTTCACTACCGGGGCGGCACTGGTGATTGATGGGGGGATGGTGATTTAGGACAAGCACGTTCATAAACCCATGAAATATCTGCTCGTATTGCAATGGCCAGCTACTTCGCTCGAAGATTTTGATGCCATGATCGAGATCGAGGACTCTTTGGCCGCACATTTGTCCGGCGAACACGAAGTCGACGGACACGATGCAGGATCGGGAGAGATGAATATCTTCATTTGGACCGATAGCCCCGAAAAGGCATTCAGTGAGGTAAAACGCATTCTTGGGAGCCGTGATTGCTGGAGCGACGCTCGTGTCGCTTATCGTGAAGATGGCGGAGATGACTACACAATCATTTGGCCCAAAGACCTGAATGAGTTCAACGTGTCATAGAGCCTACCCCTAGCAACACAAGGCGCACCCGCTACCGAAGCGCGCCGGTGGCCGGGGCGCTCCGCTTTAGCGGAAGCCCCGGAATCTTTGCGTCCGAACATTCCACCCCGAAGGGGTGAAGCTCCTCTGGCAACTGGCGTAAGCCAGTGGTTGGAGTCGACGAAATAATCTCTATTAGCCCCCGAATGGGGGCGGCAGACTCGCTCGTAGCAGCGCTACGGTCTGTCGCCCCCTTTCGGGGGCTTCTGAGTGACGCGACGACTCGGTTCCCACTGGCTCGCGCCAGTGGCCAGCAGACCGACACCCCTTCGGGGTTCATGAAAACCAGCCCCGTCGCGCGGTGGTGCAACTTCTTCCCGTATATCAAAAAAGGTGTACCGGCCCGCCGGTCCAAAAAGAGTTGGACCGGCGGGTCAACTTGGACCACCGTTCGAAGTCCCTTCGGCCAAGGCCTTTGTGTCGCGCGGCAGCCGATAGGCCACTTCTGTTCGCTCGTGCCGGTCAATCTTTGAGGTAACGAGCAGTCCGTCATCGACGAGCGAGTCCAGGACCTCACTCAAACGAGGCGCGTTCAGTCCGAGAAGGCGTCGCAAACGCCGTGGAGTCTCGCCGTCGGGTCGCTTGGCCAAGACCTCCAGCGCCCGCCGCCGATGGCGCTCGAGCGTGACCGTCTCGCGCCGTGTCCGGCGTTCTTCGGTCGCTTCCATCCGATCCTCGTCGGATTGGGCCTCGGCGATCGAGACCGAGCGGATCGCCGTCTTCCATTTGCGTCGCTCGAAGCCGCTGGCGACTCCTTCGCTCGTATCGAGCGCCCACAAGCCGTGATGCCCGGCGCGGCCGCCGGCGGTGAGCCACAGTTCGTGACGCCCGCGCTCCGCGTCGTAGGGCCGCCGGCGGGAGAGCAGCAGCCATTGGGCGGCGAACTCGGCGAAGCCGCTCCAGGCGATGTCGTCGAGGGTGGCCGGGCTGCGGACGGTGTTTTGCGAACGCTTGCAGTGGTGGACGACGAGGATCGTGCAACCGGTCGCGTCGCCGATTTCCGCCAGCGGCCGCAAGAGCGAGCCCATCGCGAACAGGTTGCGGGCACTCTCGCCGCGGATGGCCAGATAGGCCGGGTCGATGGCGACGCAGACCGGCCGCTTGTCGCGAATGATCCGTCTCAGGGCCCGCACGTCGGCAGGCTCGTCGAGCCGGGGCAGCTTGGGCGAGAGCTCGAAATTCTCGAGCGCGTCGAGGCACAGGCCGCGCGACGTGCAGACGCGGCGGGCGATCGATTGCAGCGCGGCAAGGCCCGATTCGCCCGAGAGGAACAGCGTGCGGCCCAGCTCGGCGACGGGGAACTGTGCGAGGAACGGCGTGCCGCTGGCCAGCGAAATCAACAGGTCGGCCGTGAGGGACGTTTTGAGCGTCTTGAACGCGCCGAAGATGCCTCCCGGCTGGCCCGCCGCCAAAACACCTTTGATCAGGTAGCGGGTCTCGAACTGATCCGAGTTGAGTTGGGCGGCCGTGAAGAAGGGAAATCGCTCTTCATCGGGTCCCTCGCTCAGGTCGATGTCATCGCGAATGGCGTCGACCTCATGCCCCCGCGCGGGCTCGTGCCGCGCCAGCCGGCCCAACCGAGCGACGATCCCCCGCACATGACAGTTGGCATCGGGATCGGGCGCATGGCCGCGAATCTGCCGGATCACCTCCTCCCAAGCCTCGTCCCGGGCCTGGCAAAACTCCGCCAGGTCGACGGCGGCGGCGATTTCGGGATCGAGCCCAATCGCCGTCAAATATCGGGCAAACGCGTGCCGGCGCCCCGAGTCGAGCCGGCCAGAGTGCTGGGATGAAGAGCGTGGGTCGGGTTCGGGCTGAGCGCGATTAAATATGGTCATACCATAATTATAACTCGCCTGATCGGCCGGTCAAGAGGAGTTACCCGACTTTGCGTCCGAAGCGAGTTCGTTCGCGACCGGAGCGGCGTCGGTGATTGACGGTGGGATGGTGGTCTAGATTCCTCGAACAGAATTCGCTTTCGTTTCGGCAACACCGCAAAGAGAGGCTGAGCTGCGAGGTGCTCAATTGACAAAAAAGAGGCCGTCCGATGGCGGCCTCTTTCGAGTCGAACTGGGACCTGTTCTGCCTCTACGAAGGCACGTCGCAGTCTCGCAATTCAAGTCGGGAAGGTAGCTACGTGTCGTCGTCCAGACCGGGAAACTCATGCCTCAAGGAAGCCTAGCCAACAATTCCGCTCCGATGGGGCTGCCCCAGCCAGTGACCGCGTCGAACCCTTCTTGGGCCGAGTAGCCAGGCGCGGTGCCTGAAGCGTTGCTTCCTTGAGTGATATCTCGAAAAGCGACTGCGCCCAGCGGCTTGCCACCGGTGGCCGGCGTCGGCGCGTAGAGACGTGGCGACAGAAAGCCGACCGTCTTGCCGGTCTGCTGAATTCGAGCGATCAGCGAGGCCCACAAGGGGGTGGAGGCGCTCGTTCCACCCGAGACCTCCGGGTTATTTTGCGCCACCATGAAATAGCCAGTGCTTCCCGCCGCATTGGCGGCCACATCGGGAACAATTCTCCCGTGGATGGTCGGCGAATTGACCGAAGGGATGTCCATGGTTTGCCAACTGGGCTTCGCGTTCATCTCGCTCACACCCCCGCCTCCGGAGCCGCCCTGGTCTCGCCGCAGTCCGTCCCCGTCGAACCAAACGACTTCCTGGCCGGTTGCTCGCGTCAATGCGGTCCCCCCGACTGAAAGGCAATAGGGGCTCGACGCGGGAAAGTCGAGGTGCGCCTGCCCGTCGGAAACTTGATCATCCGAGCCGTCGTCGCCGCTCGAGACGCAAACCGTGATGCCCGCATTGGCCAGTTCTTTGAGGTTGTCGTTCACTTGATCGATCGCGGTTTGGGTCCAGATGTCTGACCCTTCGGCCAGGCCATAACTGATTGAGACCACCGACGGGACCGTGCTGTCGGCCAGGACTGCGTCCAGATTGTCGACCCATCCTTGTTCCGACCAATTGCTGAAATAGACTGCCAGTGTGGCTTTCGGGCAAAGTGCCGCGACGATTTCAATGTCGAGCATCACTTCCCCGATCGAGTCCGGGTCGTTTTGATCCTGCGGTGCAAGCGTCTGAACATTTTTGATCGTTACGTTGGGAGTGGCGTTGATGCCGGCGTATTTGAGAAAGGCAGTCAGGTCCGTTGGGATGTAGTGTCCGCCGAATTCAAGAATGCCGATGGTCTGGCCCGTTCCGTCGCCTTGAGGGAACTGGTAGGCCTGGGCCAATTCTTGGGGCAGATACCAGGAGCGTTGACCGGGCGCCGGCAGGGTTCCTTGAGGGGCTTGCAAGCCGAGCCGCTTTCGTCGCTTGATCATGGGGCGCGTGTCGAGGCCGAAGACGCCGGTCACGATCCCTTCTAACTCGCTCGGAATGTGAACCTCGCCGATGCGTCCACGATACACAATGTCATTGTGCTTAACCCGCAACAGGCGGACTTGAAAGGCCTGTTGCATGGCACTGACCGGACCGGCAACGACTACGCGACGAGCGGCGCGGCTCTTTGAAATGACGGTCAGACCAAACGAAGTCAGCACCTTTTCGACGGTCTCCAAGTCGTCTGAGTTTGCTCCGTACTTCGCGATCAACTCTTCGCGAGTTTTCGGTTTGTCGGGAACGGGTTCGGGAAGGGGAGTCATGCGACGAACCTTCACGGTGATTTCGCACCATTGCCCGGAGTCGGCCGGCCCCAGCACCTGGGCACCGGGACGATGAAATCGACGCGAACCCCTCAGCGGTACGTACTTTGTGGCTTTTGTCACGATCGGGTCTCCTGACATTGACGTTTTTCAAAGCCGGATTGCTCGCGATACCATCCTCCACGCGCACGCGGACAATTCAATCACCTAAACAGGCTATTCGTGGCGCGAGCGCAATGCCGGCAGCTGAGACCGTGAGCGAAGAAGGTCTAAGTTAGTGCGTCGCGCGATTGGGCAGAGCGAGAATGCACGCGCGAGGTTACATGTCGACAGTTGGCCGTTGTGCCTCGGTGCTCAAATCGCCCGGCGTCGCTTGCGGCCGCCGACAAAGCTTTCGAGCACCATGTTGCCCAAGTCGTCGGCGTTGCAGAAGGCGGCGACGCCGTGGGTCACTGCTGCCAAACGCTCCACGAAGTTGACTAGGCCAAGGTAAAAATAATCTTCGACGAGTGCGAAGCTCGAGATCGTCAGGCCTTCGTCGGCGCAGCGTTTGGCCTCGGCCAGCGTAAGGCGGGCGGTTTGTTCGGCGGGCGGATAGATCATCACGATCTCGCGGCCTTCGATGTGGGCGGTCGGCTCGCCGTCAGTGACGATGATGATTTGTTTGTTCACCGCGGGGTGGCGGCGAAGAATACGGCGGGCGAATTGCAGGCCGGCGTGGATGTTCGTGAAGTGTTCGGGCACGAATCGGGGCGGGCGATCGAGGTTGATCCGCAGGCGGATGCGGGGATCGTACATGCTCACCGGCTTGGGGGCCGAGGAGAGGAGCTGTCGCTCTGTGAGGGGGCTGGCGTACGTGTAGAAGCCGACGACCTGCAGAAAGTCGCCCTGGTAGCGGCTGCGGACGAGCGACTGCAGGGCCATCGCCACCTTTTTCGCCTGGCCGTACTTGCCGAAGCGGGTCATGCTTCCCGACATATCCAACAGCACGACGGTCGCGCACGATGTCTGATACTCGGTGTCGTAGACGACTAAATCTTCCTCGGAGATGTGCACGGGTGAGCCGCCGCCTTGGCGAACGAGGGCGTTCTTCAAGGTCTCGTGCATGTTGAGATTGCTGACCGGGTCGCCGAACTCGTACGGCTTCGACTCTTCGTGAACGGTCTGGCCGGCCCCGCGGAATTCGGTCTCGTGCTTGCCGAGCTTGTCCTTGCGGGCGATCTGGAACAGCTCTTCGAGGGCCTTCGATTCGACGCGGCGGATGCCCTTGGGAGTGACGTAGTACTTGCCTTCGGAGTCCTTTTCCACGTAGCCGCGCTTGATCAGCATGTCGACGACGTCGGGGTGCTCTTCCTCCCATTGATCGAGGTAGTCGAGCATGTCGTCGCCCCAGTCGAGCATGTGCCGGGCCAATTCGTCGAACACGGCATCGGCCGACTGCGGCTTGAACTGCTCGGAGCCGTCGAATTTTGAATATTCAAAATGGGCCATTCGTGATTTCCTGTGGCCGGGTCAGAAGCGGCTTCTTGACTCCCTCTCCCGGTCCGCCGGGAGAGGGTCGGGGTGAGGGCCGCCTTTGAGATTTAGCAAGAGCCCTCACCCTGCCCTCTCCCATTGGAATGGGAGAGGGTTTTGAAACTGCCTTTAGCCGGCCACCGATTGTCGTTCCTTTTCCGCTGCCAGCCCTTCGAGGATTCGCGCGACGAGTTGCGGCAGTCCCTGCCCCGTGACGGCCGAGATCCGCAGCACGGGCTGTCCGAGCTGCTCTGCGAATTTTTCGTAGACTGCGGCCGACTCGGCTAGCTCGCTCTTGGTGATACAAATAATTTGCGGCCGCTCAAGCAGCGTCGGGTCATACAGTCGCAGCTCTTCGTGGATTGTTCGGTAGTTTTCCAGCGGGTCGGACTCGTCGGACGGCGCCGGTTCGACCAGATGCACGAGGACTTTCGTCCGCTCGACGTGTTTTAGGAACTCGTGTCCCAAGCCGCTTCCCGAGTGCGCGCCCTCGATCAATCCCGGAATGTCGGCCATCACGAACTCGTGATCGTAACCGGTGCGCACGAGGCCGAGGTTGGGGTATTTCGTCGTGAACGGGTAATCGGCGATTTCCGGATGCGCTCGCGACATGCGGCTGAGCAGCGTCGATTTGCCCGCATTGGGTTTGCCGATCAGCCCCACGTCGGCGATCAGTTTGAGTTCCAGGGTGACGTTCCGCGTTTGGCCGGTCTTGCCGCGCTCGAACTGTCGCGGAGCGCGGTTGGTCGAGGTCGCAAAATGCTTGTTGCCGCGACCCCCGTCTCCGCCCTTGGCCACGACGACCGAGTCGCCGTCGCGATCGAGATCTTTGAGGAGAAAGCCGCGTTCGGAGTCGCGAACCAACGTTCCGGGAGGGACACGGATGACAACCTCCTCGCCCCGCTTTCCGGTCATCAGCGAACCTTTGCCGTGCTCTCCGCGGCCGGCTCGCCAATGCTTATGGCCGACGATGTTTCCCAGGCTGCTGACGTTCACGTCAGCGAGGATGACGACATCGCCCCCGTCGCCACCATCCCCTCCGTCGGGACCGCCGCGCGGAACGCGAGCCTCACGGCGGAAGCTCAGACAGCCCGAGCCGCCATCCCCAGCCTGGCAATAGATCGTGACCCGATCGACAAACATGGCTCAATTATGGCCGATGGGACGCGGGCGGGATAGCGGCCGATGGGAGGGCGAGGCTCCTGCCGAGCTGGAGAGCAGCAAAAGACCGGCTCAGCAGGAGCTTCGCCCTCCCGGCAAAGAAAAAAAACACAAGGCGAGTCTCGCGTTGCAACCGCTTTCCGCGGTCGCGGGGACGCTGCTCCGCCTTGTGTTTTTTTGTCGCAGCCTGGCTCGAGATGGACTGCCGGTCGAATCTCAGTCATGCAGACATTTTGTCGTCTGCCGACAAATTCGGCTGGCGTGCGATACGACACATGGTCGTCAATCCGCCAAGCACAGGCTGCAATTTCTCGCAATCAGGTCGTGTGCTTGATCTCCACTGGGATCTCGAGCGAGACCGACTGCCCGCTCTCGGGAATGGCCATGACTTGAACCTGGCTCTTGCCGACCGGCGCGCCGTTCGTCGCTTCGATCGTCACGGTCACTTTGTCCTGCCCAGCGGGAATCGTGGCCATGGCGGGCGTGACCGTCACACCGGCAGGAGCTTTGAATTCGAGCTTGACGCTCTGCTTGAATTCGCGGCCGCGACTGATCGAGATATCAATGTCTTTCTTCTTCCCGGAGTCGAGGGTCGTTTCCATCTTGGGCGCGTGCAGAGTAAAGGTGTTTGCCTTGTCGGTGACGACCGGCTTCTGCACCTCCCGGCTTTCGGCAACCTCCTCGCGCGTCGTACTCGTGCCGTTTGTCTTCGCTGTGGACGAAGTCGTCGTTGATGATGTCGCCCTGGGAGCGCCAGACACTCCCGGGCCGCCCGGGTTGCTTTCTTGGGTGCAGCCCGCCAACGCGGCAAACATTGCGACTGCGCCGGCTAGGGGCAAGGTCGGGAAAGTCAACTTCATGGCATTCTCTCCAATCGGGACTATTGGTCGGCCGCTGACCGGCCTGCAGTTGATCTTGGAACCACTGTCGCGAACTTGGGGGTGCAAGTGGTATGCCAATAACCAGGGCGCGGGCCGCGGCACTCGAACAGACCCGTGTTGCCAAGGACTTGACGCCGACGCTCGAAACGGCAGTTCGGGAGAAACGCTGCTCGGCCAATCGTCAGGGTGATTCGGGCGCGACCTTGTATTCAGCCAGCGGCCGGGACAAGATGAAAAATGCGCATCTTTACTTACGCGCGTCTACTAGACGACGGGGCCTGCCGCGAGTCCCCAACCCTCCAATTCACCAGCCCTCAAATTCATCGAAATACATTCCTTCCAGACGTCACTAAGGAGCGCTTTATGAACCGCTGGCCGAGATCCGCCTTCCTTGCCTTGTGCGTGGCCCTGAGCTGTGCGACCTACGCCCTGGGAAGTGTCTCCGGACCGCTTGCGAGCAAGCTCGACGGAACGCCTCCGGCAATTCCTGTCGGCGGGAAAACGGCCGACGAGATCAAAGCCAAGATCAAATCGGGCGACATCAAGCGCATCAGCCGCGTTCCCCAACTTTCCGAGAAAGTCGAGGCCCAGCGCGACCTCGAATACGGGAAAGGCGGCGAAAAACCGCTGCTGCTGGACCTTTACAAACCCAAGGAAATGAAGAAGCCGGTGCCCGGTTTGATCTTCGTCCACGGCGGCTCTTGGAGCGGCGGCAATCGAAAGATCTACGGCTACTACTGTCAGCACTTTGCCGAGAAGGGATACGTTGCCGCGACGATCGAGTATCGTCTCAGTGGCGAGGCTCCGTTCCCCGCTGCCATCCAAGATGTGAAATGCGCGATCCGCTGGATGCGCGCCAATGCCGGCAAATTGGGAGTCGATCCAAACAGAATCGGGCTCGCCGGCGGCTCGGCGGGCGGGCACCTGGTGCTTCTGGCCGCTTATGCGAACACCGACGATCCCGAGCTCGAAGGAAGCGGAGGGAATCCCGGCATCAGCAGCCGCGTGCAAGCGGTCATCGATCTCTACGGACCGGTGGAGTTGAGGGCGAGCAAGTCATCCCGCCGAAACTCGGTCTTGAAATTCATGGGTGGGAAGACGACGGACGAGGCGCCCCAGCTGTACGCCAAGGCGTCGCCCTTCAATCATCTCTCGAAGGACGCGCCTCCGACGCTGATTCTCCACGGCACAGTCGATGAGCTGGTCAACATTGCCCAGTCCGATAAGCTGGCTGCGAAGCTCGGCGAGCTCGGGATTCCTTACCTGTTTGACCGGCAGGAGGGCTGGCACCACGCGATGGATGCGGTGGCCGTGGTCAACGTGCGCTGCGTCTGGTTTATGGACCAGTTTCTATCGCAGGTCCTGCCCGTGTCCAACTAGTGCTTCGTCTACGAAAAAAAGGGGGGTTGGTGCCACTGGCGGCAGCTTTGGGCCGCCAGTGCTCTTCGTGCGAAGCCGATCTGGAGGCGAAGACACTGGCGGGCCAAAGCCCCGCCAGTGGCACCCACAAATTTGGCCTAGATGGTCCACTACTGGTGTGTCCACACCAATTTAGTGGGTGGCACTGGCGGCTTGCCCGCCAGTGTGCCTCTGAGAAAGGCGATCAAGACCACTGGCGGACAAGCCGAGACCGTCCGGGAATTCAAGGCTCTAGGCCGCTCGCTTACGCTTCGGGTTAGTAGGCAGTCTGCACCAACCCGACGCGTCAGCGAGGAGCCCCGCAAGAAGAGAAGCTCGGAATTCCCGGACACCCTCGGACAAGCCGCCAGTGCCACCCCGAATCCACCATTTTGTCGGAGACGGAGCCACTAGGACGCCGAGAATTCCGCCTGTTCCTCGCCGAGCGGACGCGCTGCCGCGCGCGATTGTCGGCGCGACGTCAAAAGCTTGCGCAGCTGCTCCAGGCTGACCGGCTTGGCGAGATGTGCGTCGAATCCAGCTGAGAGGGCCCTTTCCTGATCGGCGGGTTGGCCATAGCCGGTTAATGCGGCCAAGTAGACGTCCCTGAGGGCCTCGTTGCTGCGGATCCGCCTGGCGAGCTGATATCCGTTCATCTTGGGCAAGCCGATATCGACGAGCGCGACGTCGGGATTGGTGCGTTCGATCAGGTCAGCGCCTGCCAGGCCGTCAACGGCGATCTCGACCCGGTGCCCCGCGTAGGCAAGCAACGTCTGGAGCATCGATCGGACGTCGGTGTTGTCCTCGACGATCACGACGTACAACGGCTCAACTGCGTCGCCGATCGTCGACTGCGGCGCGCTTGCCGGCTGCGCATTGGAAAGCGGCAAGCGGACACAGAATTCGCTTCCCTTGCCCCGACCTTCGCTGGAAGCGTGCACGCTGCCGCCATGCAGACGCACCAGTCCGCCGACGATCGCGAGGCCCAACCCCATCCCCTCGCCGGCTCGTTCTTCCGACGAGTCGAGCTGCATGAAGGGTTGAAATACGGCTTCGAGCACTTCGGGCGACATGCCGATTCCCTGATCGCGCACGCGGATGACAGCTTCGTCGTCCTCGACGCTCGCGGTCAGCTTGATGGTAGTCCCCCCGTCGGAGAATTTGGATGCGTTTGACAGCAGGTTCACGAGCACCTGTTGAAGTCGCACCGCGTCTCCGTCGACCGGGATCGAGTTTTCGGTCGAAACGACCGAGAGCGTTTGCCCGGCCCCATCGACGTCGCGGCGGACCGCATCGCCCGCCTCGATAATCACATCGACCAGGTCGACACATTCCTTCCGCAGCTCGATCTTTCCCCGGGTTACTCGGGAAACGTCGAGCAGATCGGCCAGCAGCCGTGTCATCTGGCTGCATTGTCTTTCGATGACCGTGCGGGCTTTGTCAAAGGTGACCGCATCCAAATCGCCGCGCGCCAGCACGCTGGCGGCATTCGAGATGGCCGCCAGCGGGTTTCGCAATTCGTGCGAGAGAATGGCCAGGAACTCATCACGACGATGCAGCGCCTGCTTGCGTTTGGTAACGTCACGCAGCGTCGCCAACAGTGCGGGCTCCCCCTGCCAGTGCGTCGCCACCACTCGAATTTCAGCGACGTGGGGATCTGGATCCGGAGACGGCAGAGTCATTTCGACCGTTTCGCCCGGCTTGACCGGCACTCCAAATGGCTGACCCCAGAGTTCGTCCAACGAGCGGCCCAGCATCGATTGAGCGGCCGCGTTGGCGAAGCAAATTGTCCCGGTGGGATTCACGACCACCACGCCATCGGCGCTTTTGTCGACAATGTCATCGAAGGCGGCCTCGCAGACTTCGAGGGCTCGCTGGAAACTCTCGCTATCGCTCACGCCCTGTGTGTTCCACTGTCTGGGCAGGAAGTGTTCAGCGGGGCTCGCCTGAAAGGTCGGGGGCGAGTCGGCCGCCGGCAGCGGCACGTCGGTGGGCCGGTCGAAGTCAAAGGCCAGATCTCGCGATGCGACAGAATCGCCCGAGCGTGCACCGGTTTCATCTTGCACGGTGAGTTCTTTCAAAGCTCGAGCCGGCCGCCCAACCGTATGGCAGGCGAGCCAACGCGGCCCCGATCGGCATGTGCGGCGATCCTTGGGCCGTGCGGCAAGCCACGTTCTAAATGGCGCGTGCCTCAGTCTCGCGTCGGCAGATTCGAATGACAATCTCTGAGTGCGTGCGACGCGCTGGCGCGTCAGCGACCGATAGCGCTTAGCTCGGTATCGAGTTGGCGGACCAGCTCACGCGGATCGAGGGGCTTGCAGAACCAGCGGTCGATGCCGCCGGGACCCGTCTTCAACCCGAACCGCTTGGGCGGCGTCGCGCTGACCGCGTAGACCTTCATCCCCTCGAGAGCGGGATCCCGGCGAATGCGGCCCAGCGTGGTAGGCCCGTCGACTTTCGGCAGCTTCATGTCGAGGAGCACGACGTCAGGCCGTTCGTGCGAGTGCAAATAGTCGAGGGCGTCGGAACCGTCGCCGGCAATGTCGACTTCGTAGCCGGTCATCCGCAGGATTCCGGCAAGGAGCAAGCTTTCGTTGGCATCGTCTTCGACGACCAGTGCCTTCCAAGGGCGATGCGAGCCGTTCGTTCCCGCCAGGACGGGGGCAGGGGGCGCCGGCGAAGTTCCTTGCACCATCGAAGCCATCGCTCTCAACTCGGCCACGATTCGATCGAGCGACGCGGAGGTCTCCGCCAGATGCCCGGCTTCGATTTGGAGCCGAACTGTCTCGGTCGCCAGAATCGCAGCATTGAGCCGATTGCGCAATGCATGGGCAAACTCGCGCGAGACTGGTCCACGCGACAAAGCGTGTTTGAGAGCGTCCTGGCTTGCGGCCACCTCCTCGCGGAGGATGCGGATGTTATCCGGCGCACTGATCCCGAGGCGGGCACGATTGCCAGTGACCGACATCAATTCGACGGTCACGCCCACGTCGGGCAACAATATTCTTTCGTTTTCTCTGCGGGTAAGCACTAACACGATCGAGGCCTCCTTTCCGGCGACACTACATCCTTGTCGAACCAGGCTGCACTGGGTCGTGCGACCTGGTTCGGCTCGCTTTGCGGGAATTCGCCACGTCAGCGATCCCTGTGCAAAAATGCACAAAGCGGCC
>DASZIA010000154.1:0-4768 GCA_035949535.1 Planctomycetaceae bacterium
CTCGATGCTGTCCGGCTCAAGATCGGTATTCAGCAAGGTGCGGCAGTTCTGGCAATGAAGGACATTTGGCGGCATGTCTTCGCCGCAGGTCGGACAGGGGCCGCCGGGCCAAGCTGGCATGACTGTTCTCGTCCAGAAAAAAGCAAAACGATGGGACTCGACAAGGAAGCAACCTCGACACAAGGAATCTGGCCCGGCCCGCCACATTTCTGAAAATCGCGTGGGCTCCCTTATCTTAGTCCACGGCCCACTCCGTTTCGATCACCCGCGCGTCCTCCATTTTAGAGCACAGGCAGACCCAGGGGGCGCGGCAACTCTCCCTGGAAAATCAAAAAATGGGCAAAGCGGCGATCGCGGGGCCGGGGGAAACTGGAGCCTAGAAGTAGCCGTTTTTACTCGACAAGCCCGCCTACAGTTGACTTGGCAGGCCCCGATTCGGAGTGGAACTACGGTCGGGCGGCCACGCACGTCAGATGATGGAAGGTGCGCAGGTAGAGGCGGCCGTCGGCCACGGCCGGCGTCGAATGCGACGGCTCTCCCAGCGGGATTTTGCCTAGCAGTTTGAATTCGGGACCCGCCGCAAGCACAACCACCTCTCCGTGCTCGTCCATGTTGAAGAGCATGCCCCCCGCGCCGATCGGCGAGCCGCTGAAATCGCCACCAATGCGTTTGACCCACACGTCCTTGCCGGTCGTCGGATCGATACAGCAGACGGTCCCGCGGTCGCACCAGAGGAACACATAATTCTGATAGGCGAGCGGGGTGGGCACGTATGGCAGCAGCTTGGTGCGCTTGTAGCGGATTTCGGTTTGAGAAACGTCGCCGTGTCCCTTCGGATCGATGGCCACCATCAGGTTTCCCTGCCCGCCGGAGCCGCAACACTGCAGGATGAGGCCCGCGGAGAGCACCGGGCAGCCGACAGTCCGATGCGGGAGCGAATTCGTCGTCCAAATGGTCTTGCCGGACCTCGGGTCGAGCCCCGATACCCCAGAGAACGCGCTCGAGCAGATCAGCTGGAGCGGCCCTTGTTTGGGTTGATAGATGAATGGCGTTGCGTACGACGTCGACTGCGCGCCCGATTTTCTCGGAACCGACCAGACGGAGTGCCCCGTTCTCTTGTCGAAGGCGACGATCGAGCTGGGGCCGTCCTGATCGTTCACCATAATCACCAGATCTTCGAACACAATCGGCGAAGCTCCCTCTCCGTGCTGACTCTCGAAGCGGCCGAGGTCTGCCTGCCAAAGCTGTTTGCCCTCGAAATCGCAGGCCAGCAAGAGATATCGCTGGACGTCGGCAAACGCGACGAACACTCGCTCGCCATCGGCTGCAGGAGTCGCGGAGGCCCAACTGCTCTTGGGGTGCCTCGGATTAGCGTTCAGCTCAATCGACTTGGCCCAAATCTGCTTTCCCGTCTGCGCGTCCAGGCACAAAACCAAACGCGCCGTCCCCGTGTCGCTGGCCGTGGTGAGAAACAGCTTGTCGCCCCAGATCACCGGGCTGGAATGCCCGGTTCCCGGCACGGGGACCGTCCACCGCACGCGATCGGGACTCCAGGGAGAGTTGAAGCCCTGTTCCTGACTGATCCCCGAACCGTTTTCTCCGCGGAAGCGAGGCCAATTGTCGGCTCGGGAACCGCTGGCGAGGGCCAAACAACACTCAACCACAGCAATCCCCACGAGCCAACCGAAATCGCGCGATCGTCGCATCAGGTCAAGCCTTTCTCTCGTTACTCACAAGCCTACAGCAGCGCGGCGCCTGCTCCATGCTCGAAGCGTGTCGATCTTAGGATGACACCCTTCGCGAACGTCCGCAAGCAGACCGAAGGTCGATTCAAGCGCCAGAAATTTACCCGGGAAGGGTCTGCGCGCTAGAATTTACAACTGCAGATGCGCAGCGCCTGATGGACCAACGAACCTCGCGCGGATCGAAACCCGGTTCTTGTCAGTCGCGGCGAGGGTCGTTTATTCTGGCTTCCATGGAAGCGGAGCAGTCAGTGCCACAGACTCCGGACGCCCGCGACGCGTACCTCGTCGTCCGTGAGGGCAATTCCTGGCGGGACATTTTTCGGCTGTCCCCCGCGCAAGTCATGACGATTGGGCGGGCCACGACCAATCGGATCGTGCTGCGCGACGAATTGTGCAGCCGCAATCATTGCGAGCTGTATCGCAACGGCACCACTTGGGTTGTCCGCGACCTGGGCAGCCGCAACGGGACCACTGTCAACGGCGGGCCGGTCGTCGGCGAACGAGAGCTCGAATCTGGTGACATGATCCAGATTGGGCCCTACGAGCTTGGGTTTACCTTCAACCTGGGTGAGCCTTTCCCGCAGAAGGAAACTCCTCAGGAGATCAACGAGTCCGATACCGCATTGTCTCTGGACGTCGTGGACCCAAAGTCGTCGTCGTCGGAGCACCCAGAAATCGTGCATCGCGCCCGCAGCTCGCGGTACCGCATGCAAGAGACGGTTTCCACGTCGGGTCCCGACCGCGCGCAGACCGAATTGGCCTCGCTCTATCGACTGGCGCTTGACATGGGGGCCGCCGCCGGAAGTAAGGAGCTGGCGGAGGTCGTGCTGTCGGGTTTGCGGGCGGGAATCAACTTCGACATCGGAGCCGTTCTGCTGCTGCCCAAGGCGGTGGCCGACGGGGCTCAGGCCTCCCAATTGTCTGTCGTGGCCTACAGTGCCCGGGGCGAGAGTCCTTACCACATGGTCTCGAATTATCTCTCGACGCAGGTCCTCTCGACGCGGGAAGCCGTTCTGGCCCGCGACGTTCGGGACGATGCCCGGATTTCGGAACGCGATGCGCTCGGCGAGGTGCGGGCCGACAGCGTGATCTGTGCGCCCATTCAGCTGGGGCCGCTGATCCACGGCCTGGTGCATCTTTATTGCACCGACCCCAAACGACCCTTTCAGCCCGACGACCTGGAGTTCACGATCGCTGTCGCGGACCAGATGGCCGTGGCATTGCGGAACTTGAAGGAAAAGGAGTCGCTGGCTCGTGGCTTGGATCGCATTCGCACCGACTACGAAACGCTGCGCCAGCAATTGCAGGGCGAAAGCCACATCGTCGGCCAGAGTCCCGAAATCGAGGATCTGCGCTCGACCATCGCCCGGTTCGCACCGACGAACGCCACCGTTTTGATCCGAGGCGAGAGCGGCACCGGCAAAGAGCTTGTGGCTCAGGCGATGCATTTCAGCAGCGATCGCAAGAACCGCCCCTTCTGTACCATGAACTGCGCGGCTCTGGCCGAAAGTCTGCTCGAAAGTGAGTTGTTCGGCCACGAGAAGGGGGCCTTTACCGGTGCCACCGAGCGCAAGATCGGCAAGTTCGAGCAGGCCAACCGAGGGACGCTGTTCCTCGATGAAGTCGGCGAAATGAGCCTGGGAATTCAGGCCAAGTTCCTGCGGGTGCTGGAAGGGCATCCATTCGAGCGGGTCGGTGGCCGCACGCGGGTTGAGGTCGACGTGCGGGTGGTGGCGGCCACAAACCGCAATCTCGAGCGCGAGGTCGAGCGGGGGACGTTCCGCAAAGACCTCTATTTTCGCTTGCACGTCGTCGAAATCGTCGTCACTCCGTTGCGGAAACGCCGCACCGACATCCCCATCCTCGCAGAGTTCTTCTTGCAAAGTTCGTCCCGCAAGACCGGGCGGCAGGTCGTCGGTTTTACCCGCGGGGCGCTCGATGCGCTGATTGCCTACGACTGGCCCGGCAACGTCCGTGAGCTGCAAAACGTGGTCGAGCGAGCCGTGATTCTCTGTGCGGGCGATCATGTCCGAGAAGAGGACATTCGCCTCACGGCTCTGCGAACGCCGAGATCGGACCCGACGATGAACGTGATCGATGAGCCCAATCGCGACATCTCCTTGGAGTCGCTCGAGAAAGCCCACATTTTGGCGACCCTCGAACGCACCAACTGGAACATGACCCGCACGGCGGAGATCCTGGGCATTGAGCGATCAACTCTTTACCAAAAGCTGAAGCGCTATGACGCTCATCGGCGGGTCCGCTAGCGGCCCTAAAGCCGGCGTTCCGCGAATCCTCACCGCAGCCTCCCAAAATTGAGAATCGGAGCCTTGAGCGCCCCCAATCGGTTCGAGTTTTCGGCCCATTTTTGCCGTTTTTTTTATTGACAATCAGCACTAAGGTCCCAAGAATCGGTTGATGGACCAGCCCAAGTTCCGGCCCGCCCGCGCGACGCCTTCTGCGTCGATTTGTTTGCCGTCTCGAACCGTCTGAGTTTCTCGAACCGCTTGAGTTTGCGATGCCGACGGCGATGCTGTGCAAGCCTGGTTTCCGGGGGTAGCGAGGCCAACTAACGCGCGGCTGACTTTCTCACTTGGATCCTTAAATACAGTTGGAGTCTGACGAATGGCGTTCGATTTTGAGGATGACGACCTCGACGCGGATCAAGCCGTCGAAACGGTGGATCGCGACGAGGAAGGTGAATACGAGGGAACGGACGGACTCATCGAGTATTACACCGAAGAACAGTTTCGGGCTCGAGGCGTGGACCCGATCCGCCCGACAACTGCCAAACCCGGCTCCGAAGCCAAGGTTTTGATGCTGGCCGCGCGCTATGCGGCGGGCCTTCCGCTCTGGCACGATCGTGATTGCTACGATCATGGTCCGCATGTCGAAGCCCAGAGCTGAGTGATTGCCGGCTCGTGTCAGCGCCGGGGCGTTCCGGCCTGAGTGGGCGGCGATCAGCGGGTGATCTGGTTGCCTGCGAGTCAGCGCAGAGAGAAACAAAAGGGCTCATGGCGGCT
>DASZIA010000155.1:0-18729 GCA_035949535.1 Planctomycetaceae bacterium
TTCGGCCGGATCGCGGTCCTGCAGTTTCACGGTGCGCCCGACCTCGCGCATCCTTGGGTCCATAGCCCCGTCGAGCGGTTTCAGGAGTACATGCAGTACCTCGACGACCACCATTTCCGCGTGATTGCACTCGGCGACCTCACGCGGTATGTCGACCCCGCAAACGTCCCCTCCAATCCGCACGGTGTGATCGACGATCGCCGGCGCTCGCTCGAACGAAAGACCTCTCGCGACAACTTTCGAGATCCGAAAGACGACGCCGACCTGTGCCACTGGTTGCAGAACATGGTCTGGTATCACCGCTTCACAACCGCCGAGATTCGCGCAGCGACGGGGCTTTCGCAGGACGCGATCAATTCGGCACTCGCCCGATTCGCCATTCGTCCAGACAGGAAACCCTCGCGGCCGTCCGACGCGCCCCTGCTCGTGCTTCCTTATCCGGGAGGCCGTCATCCGCGGACCGGTTTTCTGGACGGCGCGATTCGTCCCCAGCGCGAGACCAAGCTCAGCGTTTTCACGCCGTGGGACGACACGGCGTACGTCGTGCTCGATATCCCCGAAGCCATCCGCCGCAACGATGAAAAGACGCACGGCTTGCTCTACCTGGCCCATACCCACGCCGACACGATGTGGACGCGACAGCACATTGACCTAGCGGCGCGAGAGTGGCGGGAAGCAGCCGGCGGGACTTATGTGTCCGAGCGGCGGCTGCCCAACGGCGTCGCCTTCGGAACCCGGGCAAGGCCATTTCGCGACCGTGTTGAGATTGAGATGTGGCTGACGAACGGCTCCACGGAGACGCTGAGTGATTTGATCGTCCAGAACTGCGTGATGCTTAAGGGCGCCCCGGAGTTCGCGGCTCAAACGAATGCGAACAAAGTCTTTTCGTCCCCGTATGCCGCTTGTAAATCGGATCGCGGCAACCGCTGGGTGATCAGCGCCTTCGAGCCCTGCCACCGGGCGTGGGGCAATCCACCCTGTCCCTGCCTGCACAGTGATCCCCAGTTTGCCGATTGCCCGCCGGCGCAGACGCAGCACGTTTTCGGCCGGCTCTCCTTCTACGAGGGAACAGACCTCGCGGGCGAACTTCGCCGCATCGACGCGACCGGTTGGAAAAAAGCCGCAGCAACCGGGTCAGCAAAGTGAGAGGGAAAAGTGAGAGGGAGTTGTCTTGGCGGCGTGGCGGGCCCGCGGCAGGCTGGTGTATTCTGAGCGGAGCGATCAATCGATTTCCCACGCGCAGGAGAAGCCGACCATGATGTTCAACCCCGAGACTCAGCCCCTTTCCCGACGTCAGGTTTTGAAGTTCGCTGCGCTCGGCGCCGCTGCCGCGGTCGCGCCGCGGCGGGTCCGGGCAAGCGACGAAAAGGATCCGTACGTCGGCCTCAAGATGGGGATGCAGAGCTACTCGCTGCGGGCTTTCGACACTCCGACCGCGCTGCGGCACACCAAGGAATTCGGGCTGAAATATTGGGAGTCATTCCCCAAGCACATTCCCCTCAGCACACTCCCCAAGCAGGTCGCCGAGTCGAAGGCTCTCCTCAAAGACAACGGCATCACTCTAATGGGCTACGGCGTCGTCGATTTCGACGGCAACGAAACAAAGGCACGCCAAACGTTCGACTTTGCCAAGGCGATAGGACTCTTCTCCATAAGCTGCAATCCGAAAAAGGACAAGGCGACGTTCGACCTTTTGGACAAGCTCGTCGCCGAGTACGACATTCCGATCGGCATCCACAACCACGGCCCGCACGCGCGGTACAGCAAGATCAGCGACGTCGCCGACATCGTGAAGGATCGTCATCCCAAAATCGGGGCCTGCGTCGACATGGGGCACTACCTCCGCAGCGACGAGAGCCCGGTCGAGGCCCTCGAGCGGTTGGGGAACCGGCTCTACGGCGTGCATTTAAAGGACGTGCGCACGATCAACGAGGGAGACCGTCGCAAAAAGATCTTCACGATCATCGGCCAAGGGGACCTCGATATCCCTGGCTGCCTGCGGACGCTCAAAAAACTAAATTATCAGGGCTGCCTGTCGCTCGAATACGAGGAAAACGAGCAGAACCCACTCTCGGACATCGCAGTGAGCCTGCAAGCCGTCCGCGAGGCGGCCGCCAAGTTGTCGTAAGGCACGAATGACGAAATCCGAATGATCATTCGTGCTTCGTCATTTCCGCCTCACCACTTGTCCGTGCGAAACTCAGACGCCGGTAGCCCTTCCACGTTTTGTAGGTTGGGTTCGGCCACCTGGTCGAACGCGAAGCGGACCGCGACCGGTTTGTCGACCTTTGGCGAGCTGACGATCACCGAATCGCCGTCGATGGTCGCCTCTGCGTCGACGAAATTCTTGTCGTCGCCGGCGATCTTGAACCAGTCGAGCGGTTTGCCATTGCGAGCGACGAGTCCGCCACCGACGTGGTCAAACTTGACGCGGATCTTCGAGCCGTCGACGGTCATCGACTTGTAGAGCGGCCCCGAGTAAACGATCTGCTTGCCGTAGGTCTTGGCGAGAGCCCAGAGGGCGAGCCGCTTGCCGACGTCCTGTTTGTCTTTCGGGTGGATGTCTTTCACGTTTCCGATGTCGTTGGTGACGGCCATTCCGGTGTTCGGAATCGACAGCGCGGCCGTTTGCGCTTCCCAAATGCGCGCGAGCGCCTTCGGATCAGCAGTGCCATAGCGGAAGGGCGCCAGTTGCACGTACAGGAACGAAAAATCGCCTTCGTGCCAGACGGAGCGCCAACCTTCGATTAGCGCCTTCATTTTTTCGTAGTAGAGCATCCCTTCGCCGTTGTTGGACTCGCCCTGATACCAGATGGCGCCGCGGATCGCGAAGGGCACGAGCGGATGAATCATCCCGTTGTAAAGGCCGGTCGGGGCGTAGTTGTTCGCCAGCGGATTGGTGGGCCACTCCGGGGGTGCCGGGATCTTTTCGTGGTTCTCTTTCGCCTTCTGTGCAATCGCCAACCAGGTCGCGTAATGCGGCAAGGCCGCCACCGTCGTTTCCGCGTAAGCCGCTTTAGCTTTTTCGATGTCGGCCAAAATGGAGGCGAGCGCGGGAACTTCGCGGAACCCCACAGGAGGAGTCCACGGCTCGATCCGCGTCCCGCCCCACGACGAATTGACGAGGCCGACCGGCACTTCGAGCTGCTCGTGCAGGTAACGGCCGAAGAAGTATCCGACGGCGGTGAAGCTGGGGATCAACTTCGGCGTGCAGACGGTCCAAACCCCGTTGACGTCATTGGCCGGCTCGCCGGCGGGCCGCATCGGCACGGTAAAGAGCCGAATCTGGGGATGGTTCGCCTGCTCGATTTCCTTTCGCGCGTGCGTCGACGAAGCGACGTTCCACTGCATATTCGACTGCCCCGAGCAGATCCAGACTTCGCCCAGCAGCACGTCGTGCAACACGATGGTGTTTTTTCCCGCAACGGTCACCTCGATCGGAGCTGTCGCGGAGACCGCCGGCAGCTCGAGCGTCCATTTGTGGTGTTCGTCGGCTGTGGCCTCCGCGTGCTCCTTGCCGATCGAGACGGTGACCTTTTCTCCGGGATCGGCCGATCCCCAGATGCGGACCGGTTTGTCGCGCTGCAGCACCATATGGTCACCGAAGATGTGCGGCAGCCGAACATCGGCGACGGACCGACTAACGAGTCCAACAAGAAAAATCAGGGAGCCAAAAGCAACGATTCGCGCGACTCGTCGAAGGCGGGGCATGTTGAGTCCTCAAAGGAGGGGTGGGAGGCATTGGCGGGACGGGGCTCAATGGTACTGAAAGCGTGCCGGCTTTTCCAAATCGATCGATAGAACCGCTCACCGCTTGCTGCGTGCTCAGGTCGTTACTTCGCAGACTGCGGTCATTGCAGCATGCCGCGGGCCGCGATCGGCCAAACCGCCTCGAGGCGATCGCCGCGGAAGACATGAAACGCGTCGTGCAGCACGGTCGTGAAGTCGGCATATCCGACGATGAGTTCGATCTTGTCGCCGATCTTGAGGTCTCGGGCGCTGGGCCCGAGATCGATCCAGCCGTGCTCGGCGCTCAACTGAACAACCTTGGCATCTGGAAATCCCTTGACGATGGGCATGCACAGGTCCCCGTTGACGGCCTTGCGACCGGCATCGACGATCGCCCGCTCGATCTTCGTGCGGCTGACAACCGTCGTCAGCACCGTCAGCGCGGGCTCGAGACCCGTCACGCCGTAATGGTCGGTGTACTTGAGGTCACCGAAAATGCCGCCGCCGCACTGCAGCTCAGTGACGACGGGATGATCGGCGGTGAACTGGTAGGAGCCGGTGCCGGCGGCGCTCACGATGTCGCAGCAAATGCCCTTCTTCCTGAGGCCGTCGCAACAATATTCAAGCACACCCATCGCCTCGTTGATCTTGGCTCGCTTTTCATTTGGGTCTGCCACCTGGTGCAGATGGCCTTCGTAACCCATCAGTCCAACCATCTCGACGCCGGAGAGGCGATCGATGGCTTCGGCCAGATCAAGCGTATCGCGGCCCGGGCGGATACCGACGCGATCCATCCCCACGTTGACTTCGATGACGACTCGGCACGAGACACCGACACTGCGACAAACTTCCGCCAGCGGATCGACCTGCGCGTAGTGGTCGCAGGCGACGATCGGATCGGCGCCGGATCGGCAGAGCGCGGCCACGCGCTCAAGCTTCGGCTTGCCTACGATCATGTTGGCGATCAAAAGATCACGGATCCCGACGGTGGCCATCAACTCGGCTTCCGAAACCTTGCCGCACGTGACGCCGATAGCCCCGGCCGCGATTTGCTTGAGTGCGATCGTCGGCGACTTGTGGCACTTCATGTGCGGGCGCCACTGCTTGCCGCGCGCGGCAATGAACCCGGACATGGCGGCGATGTTGCGTTCCATCGCCGGGCCGTCGAGGCACAAGAGGGGCGTATCGAGATCGAGTTTTTGTGAGCCGATCAGGGAGTACATCATGTGAGTCTCGAACGAGTGTTTCCGCCCGGCGAGCCGCCAGCGTCAGCTGGTGGGTGCTTATTCTTTTTCGACGGCGCAAAATCGTGTGATTGTCGATCAAATGGGAAATTCAAAGCACCATCGGGCTCACGACCGACGCTCGCCCGGCATTCACCACCATCCGAATCGATGCCGGATTTGCTCACTTTACGTGTGTGAGAATTCATCTGGCAATCGTGCTTGACAGCCGTTGTAATCCTGCCACGATGAGCGGGAGAACGAGACTCATCCGGCAAGAGGAGGATACATGAACTTTGCTGCCACCTTCGACCAGGGATTGCGGTACGAGGCGTTTTTGTCCAAATACGGCAGCGACGAGCACCGACGGCGCTGGGAGGCGGTCTATTCACAGGCGCAGTTGTCCACAAATCAGAACCGGCTCTTGGCGGGCTTCACGCGAGAAATGAAGGTGCTGGTGGTGGCCGGCACCTGGTGCGGGGACTGTGTGAATCAGTGTCCGATCTTTCAGCACTTTTCCGCGCAGAGCGATAAAATCCGGATTCATTTCTTCGATCGCGACGACAACAAAGAGCTGGCGCAGGAGCTGTCGATTTGCGGCGGCCCGCGCGTGCCGTCGGTGCTGTTCCTGAGCGAGGACGGGTTTCCGTGCGGCCGGGCCGGCGACCGGACCCTTTCGGCGTACCGCGACATCGCCTCGAAGCAAGTCGGTCCGTCGTGTCCGCCGGGGATCGTTGCGCCCGATAAAACGTTGTTGCAAAACGTGGTGCAGGACTGGGTCAACGAATTCGAGCGGATTCAATTGATGCTGCGCACTTCGGCTCGGCTGAGACAGTTACACAACGATTGAGCCTGGAATTGGTGGGCCCGCGGCCTTCGGCCCTGTCCCACCCTACGTCTCCGGTGGCGCAATTGTGGAATTCCGCATGTCCGGCGATTCGCCAAACGAACCGAAAGACAGCCAGTCGGCCGACGTGCTGATCGTCGGCGCGGGCGTGGCCGGCTTGATCGCGGCCCGCGAGCTGGTGAAACGCAACCGCTCGTGCCTCGTGCTCGAAGCTCGAGACCGCGTCGGCGGCCGCACTCTCAGCCAGAAGCTGGGAAAGGACTGGGTCGATTTGGGCGGCCAATGGATCGGCCCTACCCAAGACCGGCTTGCCGCCCTCGCCCGCGAACTCGACGTGCCAACCTTTCCCCAGCATCACGAAGGCAAAAAGATGCTGTCGTGGGGGGGCAAGATCAGCACGTTCAAGGGAAATATGCCCTGGCTGTCGTTGGCGACGCAGCTCGAGCTGGGTCTGCTCGTCCTGCGGGCGAAGTCTTATGCCAAACAATTTCCGTTCGATGCGCCGTGGCAGGCCCCGCGCGCGACCGAGTGGGACGGTGAAACGGTCGAATCCTGGAAGCGTCGGCACTTGTGGGCGGGGGGATCGCGGCTGTTCTTGGACATCGTCACGCGAGCCGTCTTCACTTCCGAGCCGCGCGATTTGTCTTTCTTGTATTTTTTGAGCTATGTGAAATCGGGGCACGGTCTGGAAATGTTGACCTCGATTCCGGGCGGCGCCCAGGAGTCGCGGTTCGTCGGCGGGGCGCAAAAGCTGTCGACCCGCATGGCCGAGGCACTCGGCAATCGTGTCGTACTCGAGTGCCCCGTCTGGGCGCTCGAACAGTCGGCCGACGGCGTGAACCTCGAGACAGCGCGCGGCACTTTTAACGGCCGCTACGCGATCGTGGCGATTCCGCCCCTCTTGGCGGGGCGAATTCGTTACGCGTCCGGCTTGTCGCCACGGCGAGAGCAATTGATGGCGCGAATGCCAATGGGATCGTGCATCAAGTACGTTGCCACGTACGATCGCGCGTTCTGGCGGGAAGCAGGATTCTCGGGTGAAGCGTTTAGCGACACCGGTCCGACCACCACCACGTTCGACGATTCGTCGCATGACGGTTCGCAGCCAGCTCTCGTCACGTTCAGCGATGGGGCCGTCGCGCGAGTCTGGGGTGATCGACCCCCCGAGGAGCGCCGTCAAGCCGTGTTGGCCGAATTGGCCAGGTTCTTCGGACCCCAAGCCGCCCATCCGACCGGCTTTGTCGAAAAGAACTGGAGCGAAGATCCCTATAGCGGCGGTTGCTACGCCGGCGTGATGGGTCCCGGCGTGATGACCGACTGTGGGCCGGCTCTTCGTCAGCCGTGCGGCCGCATCCATTGGGCGGGAACGGAAACAGCCGTGGAATGGACCGGGTACATCGACGGGGCGATTGAGTCGGGGCAGCGCGCGGCGGGCGAAGTCGCGGCCCGATTGAGCGAGTAACGGTCGATTGTGTTCGGTCCCCCTCACCCCCGCCCCCTCTCCCGCTAGGGGAGAGGGGAGAAAGATTGGGATGTGGTGAGTTCTATTGCAACCGGCGCCAACGCTAACAGTCTTCCCCTCTCCGCTTGCGGGCGAGGGGGCTGGGGGTGAGGGGTCCACGCTCATTTGGGGCCGCAATCCCATTAAAATCGGGGGAACGCTCCCTGAACCCGCGACCAACCGGCGGTGTCGGGTTGGGATCGAGATGGTAGGCTACGGGTACGCGCTTCGCTCGGGATTTTTTCGATCATGGCCGGAATGACCACCTCTGCCGAAGGGACTGCCGACAGGGAGAGCCGCCCGGCCCTTCCGCTGCCGCTCCCTTCGCGCGATGCAGAAACGGATTTGTCCGCATCTGAGCGGCCCTTGAGCGAGTCCACCTCTGGGCCGCGGGCGGGCAGCTTTCGCGAGCTGATGACGGTCGCCGTCCCGCTCGTGCTCAGCTCCGGTTCTCTGTCGCTGATGATCGCGATCGACCGGCTGTTCCTCACCTGGTACTCGGAGGACGCGCTGGCGGCCAGCCTGCCGGCGGCCGCCCTGCACTGGACGGTGATGAGCGCGTTCGTGGGGATGATCAACTACGGCAACGCCTTCGTCGCGCAGTACGAAGGAGCCGGGCGCAAGGATCGCGTGGCCGCATCGGTGTGGCAGGGAATCTTCCTGGCGATCGGGGCTGGCCTGCTCTTCCTTACGCTATTTCCCCTGGCCCCATATTTCTTCGCGCAGGGGGGACACGCGCCGGAAGTTCAGCACTACGAAACTCAGTTCTTTCGCACCCTCTCGTGCGGAGCGATCCCCATGCTCGTGACGATGGCGTTCGGCTGTTTCTATTCGGGACGCGGCAAGACGCGGATCGTGATGTACGTCGACTTCCTGCTGGCTGCGACCAACATCGCGCTCGATCCGTGCCTGATCTTCGGCCTCGGCCCGTTTCCACGCTTGGGGATCGTGGGGGCCGGACTGTCGACCGTGATCGCCTATTGCGTGGCGGTGATCGCTTACGTCGTGCTTTCGTTCAAGCATCGCGACTCGATCGCATACGAATTTTGGAAGCATGTCGGAATCGACCGCGATCTGCTGGGCCGGCTCTTGCGCTACGGACTGCCGACCGGGCTGCAAATGGCGGCCGAGATTTCGGCCTTCACCGTGTTTCTGGTTCTCGTCGGCCGGCTGGGAAAACCGGAGCTGGCCGCGACGAACCTGGCATTCAACGTCAATATGTTATCGTTCGTGCCGATGGTCGGCCTGGCGACTGCCGTGATGACCCTTGTCGGCAAGCGGATCGGCGAGGGTCGTCCGCAATTGGCCGAGCGCACAGTCTGGCTGGCGGCCGGCGCCACGGCTGCCTACATGCTCTTTTTTGCCGTGATGTTCGTCGTCTTTCCGAAGATCATGCTCCGCCCGTTTACGGGAGGTAATGCGACGGCCGAATTGGCTGGGATTCAACATACGGTCATCGTGCTCTTGCGATTCACAGCGGTCTACACCTTCTTTGACGGCATGGCACTCGTATTTGCCTTCGCGATCCGCGGAGCGGGCGACACACGCTTTCCGTTTTATTACACGCTGGTGAGCGCGTGGCTCGTGATGGTGCTGCCCACCTGGTACTTCGTGAAGACGGGGCACGGCGGGCTCAACGCCTGCTGGTCGGCCTGCTCGGCCTACATCTGCCTCTTGGGAACGGCCTGCTTCCTGCGGTTTTTGCACGGCAAGTGGAAGACGATGACCATCATCGGCGGAACTGCCCCGGTTGTGCACTAAGTCCAAGCACCCGTCAACTCACGCTGGTGGCTCGCCGGGCGTGCATCGCTCGGGGCGAATTTCAATATTCCTCTCGCGTGTGTTAGAGTCGATGCGCGGGAGCGCAGTTCATGAGCCATTTTGAGCCGAATCAGGAACAGATTGCCGCGTTCGACGACGACGGTTTCTTCATCGTCGAAGGGTTGCTCGACCGTGAAGAGGTCAAATTGCTCGGCGACATCGCGCGGGGCGATTCGCAATGGGCCGCCGGCGCCGCGCTGCGGGCGGATGGCGAAGGAGGAGCCGTCAAGGTCCGCGTCGAAAACGAACTGGGCGAGAGCGACATCTATAGCGCCATCGTCCGAAGCCGGCGGATCGTCGAGACGATGGAATTGCTCCTGTGCGACGAGGTCTACCACTACCATCACAAGATGGTGTTCAAAGAGGCGAAAACGGGCGGGGCGTGGGCCTGGCACCAAGACTACGGCTACTGGTACGACAACGGTTGCCTGTTTCCCAATCTTGCCAGTTGCCTGATCGCCGTCGATCGGGCGACGAAGGAAAATGGCTGCCTGCAGGCGCTGCGTGGATCGCACCATTTGGGCCGCGTGAACCATGTGAAGATCGGCGACCAGACCGGGGCCGATCCGGAGCGGGTCGACGTCGCGGTCGAGCGTTTGGAGACGGTTCATTGCGAACTCGAACCGGGTTCGGCGGTCTTCTTCCATTGCAACCTGCTGCATCGCTCCGACCAAAACAAAAGCGACGACCCCCGTTGGGCCTTCATCTGCTGCTACAACACGAAGGAAAACGAGCCGTACAAGGAGTCGCGGCATCCGCGGTACTCCCCACTGCACAAGTGGCCGGATTCGATGATCCTCGAGATCGGACAGCGCCAATGGGCCCGCATGCAGCAGCCGGTGGCGTGAGCGCATTCCCAATTCCCGACAGAAGCCACTGCGACTAAATGACCGTGCGCGATCCTGGGACAGTCAGTCAGCCCCCCTCACCCCCAACCCCTCTCCCGCGAGGGGAGAGGGGGGGGAAAAAACACTCCCACAACACGGCTTCTTGTCTGCAGATCTCTCTCCCCTCTCCCCTTGCGGGAGAGGGGTTGGGGGTGAGGGGAGATCCGACCGCTGGTCCGGCTTCCCTGAGAGACGCGGTGAAAGCCGAGGCGCTGCGGATTGGCTTCGATCTTGTGGGAATCGCGGCCGCTGCTGCGCCAGGCGGACTGAATCACTTTCACGATTGGTTGCGCCAGGGTTACGACGGCGAAATGGCCTGGCTGTCCCGGCGCGAGACAGCGTACGAGCATCCGCGCCACGTTCTCACCGGCGTACGCAGCGTAATCATGGTGGCCCTCAACTACCGCACGGAGGATCCGGCCTTGCCCCGCCCCGGCATGGGTCGCGTTTCGCGCTATGCGTGGAGCGACGCCGACTATCACGCGGTGGCCCGAGAGCGCTTGGCGCGATTGGCCGACTTTCTGCACGCGCAGTGCCTGGGATGTCGCACGCGCTCGGTGATCGATTCCGCGCCGATGCTGGAACGCGATTTTGCCCGAGCCGCCGGACTCGGATGGTTCGGCAAAAACACGATGCTGATTAACAAGCAACAGGGGAGCTGGATCTTTCTGGCCGGCCTCTTGACCGACGTCGAGCTCGAACCCGACGCGCCTCACGAGACGTCGCACTGCGGCACCTGCACACGCTGCCTCGACGCATGCCCCACCGATGCTTTTCCGCAGCCGTATGTGCTCGATTCGCGTAAATGCATCGCCTACCTTACGATTGAACTCAAGGGTCCGATCCCCGAGTCGCTGCGTAGCGGCGTGGGTGAGTGGCTCTTCGGCTGCGACATTTGTCAGGACGTTTGCCCTTGGAATCACAAATCGCCGCGCAAGAACGATCTGGCGTTCCGACCGCGCGGCGACCTCAATCCGGCCGATCTGGAGCGCCTGCTCGACCTCGATGAGGAGACCTTTCGCAGCGCGTTCGGCGACAGTGCTCTGGCCCGCCCGGGGCGCGCCGGGCTTCTGCGTAATGCGGCTATCGTCCTGGGAAACCAGCGGGATGCCAGAGCCGTGCCGGCGCTCGAGCGAGCGCTTGGCGACTCGGAGCCAGTGGTCCGCGGAGCCGCGGCCTGGGCACTGGGCCAGATCGGCGGGGCCGTGGCGCTGACGGCGTTGAAAAGCCGACTTTGCGTCGAGGATAATGCGACTGTTCGAGCGGAAATTGATGGGGCGCTGCAAGGATGCGCGGGCTGAGCGACGACGGGACGGGGCATGTCCGAAAAGAAGATCAAAATCGCGGTCAACGGCGCCGGCGGACGCATGGGGCAGCGAATTGTCGCTCTGGCCCATGCCGATCCAGCCCTCGCGGTCGGGTGCGCCGTCGAGAATAAGAACTCGCCCGCCCAAGGCCGCGACGCCGGCGAAGTCGCTGGCATCGGAGTGATTGACGTTCGCATCCAGCGGCAACTCGACGGCCCAGTGGACGTGGTGATCGACTTTTCGACGCCGGAAGGTCTGGTCGCCGTTTCCCACCTTTGCGCCGAGCGTCAGATCCCGCTGGTGGCGGCAACGACAGGGCTTACCGAGTCGCAGAAATCCGAAGTCTTGGCGGCGGCCCACGTCGTTCCACTGATTCTCGCGCCGAACATGAGTCTAGCGGTCAATCTCACGATGAAGCTCGTGCGCGACGCGGCCCGCGCGCTCGTTAAATATCCAGCCGGCGTCGACGTGGAGATCATCGAGCGCCACCACCGCATGAAAGAAGACGCTCCGAGCGGCACCGCCTTGGAATTTGGCCGCATCGTCGCCCAGGAGATGGGACAGACCGAACACGTTCACGGGCGACACGGTCGGCCGGGAAAACGGCCGCAGACTGAGATCGGCTATCATGCCGTGCGCGTGGGCGACAACGTCGGCGAGCATACGATCGTGTTCGGCCTGATGGGGGAAAGCATCGACCTGCACATCCGAGGGCAATCTCGCGATAGTTACGCCCACGGAGCGCTGGCCGCTGCCAAGTTCCTGGTCACGCGGCCGCCCGGCGCGTACTCGATGGCCGACGTGCTCGGTTTGACCTAAGCCGCTTCTCCAGTTTGCCAATTCGGCAGATTCCTCAAGTTCGTCGCAAATCCGAGCCGATCCATGTTGATTGAGTCGGTGCGCTGCGGCCTCGCCCAGCGCTGCTGGCTCGCGTCCTAGAGTCAGAGGCAGGGACGTGCAAAACGGAGAATCGGCGCCCCGGGGCATTCCGCACTCGATCCGCGCGGCGAACGCATTCAGCAGGACCGCCGTGGCGGCCGCCTGGGCGTTTGTGTCGAGCCGTCGCTGGCTCTTGGCAGCGACGCTCGCGACGTGCGCCTTGCTGGCCGTGTTGATGTTGGGAAAACCGAAACCAATCCTGATCCTGCAAGAGCCCGAGGTGGCACCCGAGACAGCATTCGATGACGTGACAAATCTGGGGGCCCAGTCGAGCGGCTCGTGGTTTCATCGCTGGATCGCCGACGCAGCGAACAACCGCGAAACAACGGTTCGCGGGCTGACGCTCGATGCCCCCCCAACCGATGACAACGAGCCCCCCGAATCGACACGTTTGACCCGCCGGTTGGACGCCGTCCGCTTGCGGCAGAGCAAAGGGGCCGTTCTGACTGGAAAGATCGACATCGGAAAGACAACTGGGGGCAACTCGATGGCTCGCCAATCTTCCAACGCGCCGCTGCGGCCGCCGACTCGCGTCGCGCCGCCTCAAACCGCCGACTCCCGCAGCAACGCGCTGCATGCGACGCCTGAGTCGGTCTTTCGATGAAATCCTGGAAAACACGTGAGTCCAAGGAGGGGCGATGTACGAGCGATATTGGGATTTGGCCTGCCGGCCGTTTGAGAATCAGTTTTCGACCCCGTTCTTTTTCCACAGCGAGACGCACGAGTCGGCCCTGCTCAAGCTGCGGTATGCCATCGAAAACCGCCTGGGTGTTGGCGTGCTGTGCGGCGGCATTGGCATCGGTAAATCGGCCGTGGCCGCCGAGCTGAGCCAAGAGCTTGCTCCCTCGTGCGGGCCGGTCGTGCACGTCCTGTTTCCCCAGATGCCGGCTGCCGAATTCCTCGCCTATCTGGCATCCAAACTCGGCGGCGGAGACGCGCCGGCCGACCTGCGCACCGGCATGGATCGCACCCTGCAGCGGATCGAAGGCCTCTTGCGGAGCTTTGTCCAAAAAGGGCGCCGGCCAACGATCGTGATCGACGACGCCCATTTGATCGACAACGTTCGCGTGTGGGAGTGCCTGCAGCTGTTGCTCAACTTCCAACACGACGCGGGATGTGACTTTTCACTGGTGCTGGTGGGAGGTCTCAGTCTGATGGGGCGCCTGGAGCGCACGCCCCAACTCAACGATCGCGTGGCCGTCTTCAGCGTGCTCGAACCGCTTTCGCGGACCGAGACAATTCGCTACATCACGCATCGCATGGCGGTCGCCGGGACGAAACGCGAAATCTTCCACCGCAGCGCGCTCGACGCCCTCTGCGAACGCTCGGGCGGCATCCCACGCCGCATCAACCGACTGGCTGACCTGGCGCTCGTCGTCGGCTACGCGGATGACCTGACCGAAATCACCGGCAACGAAATCGACGCCGTCGCTGAGGAGCTGCCGTTTGCGGCGGCTGCTTAAGTCACTCGATTGACGCGGCCGAGTCGCGATAAAGCCCGTGCTCGTGAATGTAGACCTCGCACGGCCGGGGGGTCATGAAGCGGATGCTTCTGCCTTCGCGAACGCGCCGGCGGATATCGGTCGAGGAAAGATCGATCCCGGGCATGGTGACGAGCCGAATTCGATCGGCGACTTTGTTCCCCAGCGTCCTCCGGAGAGCGTCGAGGTCAGGCAGCGGCCGGTCGCCGCGGTTGACCGCCACGATTGTCGCCAGCTCGACGATTCCGGCTGGGTCGCGCCAGCTCGGCAGGTCGGCTAGCGAATCGGCCCCGATCAGGAAAAACAGCTCCCGCGCCGGATCCTCGGCGTGAATCTCGCGGAGCGTATCGACCGTAAAGCTGCGGCCCGCCCGCGCGAGTTCCATCCGGTTGACCTCGAACTGCGGATGCCCGGCGATCGCGAACTCGACCATCTCGGCCCGCTCCTGACCGGGGGAGATCCCCTCGGCTGCCTTGTGCGGCGGTTGTCCCGCCGGCAGAAACCAAACCCGATCGAGCCCGCATTCTTCCCGGCATCGCTCGGCCAAGAGCAAATGACCGAAATGGATCGGGTCGAACGTTCCACCGAGTAAACCGAGTCGCATGCTGCGGGCTTTTCGTTTTTCTTTCGCCTTACCTGCGAAATCCCCTCCGGTCCTGATTGTCGGGAATTGTAAGCGGCGTCGAAAGTGAAGGGCCAGCCGTCGCCCCGACCCGCCCACACGCTTCTTAAGCAACGCCGCGCCTATTTCTGACCTCGGGCCCAGCCGCGAGTTCACTCGAGTAGCGGCACCTTCGGGTCGCCTGCGCTCTTTAGCGAAGCGGCGACCGGGCCCATCCCTTGGTGCGCGGGAGCACAAGCGACATCCACGACTCCGCATTCACTGCGGCAAGTTTGCGAGGGCTTGGTCAATGTGGTCGAGGAGGTCTCGGGCCTGGGCCTCGTCGTCGTCGGCGCGGCCTTGGTAGTGCTGGAAGTCGCGCAGAGCGGCCTCGGCATAGGCCCTCGCGCGCTGGAAGTTGGCCCGCTGCTGGGACGGCCGGTCTTCGCTTTCTGCTGCCTGAAGATACATGAAGGCCATGTGGCCGCGTGTCGTTCCGGATAGGAAACGATTGCCCGCTTTGTCAAAGCACTGGGCGGCCTGTTCGAAGTGCTCACGCGCTTTGCCGAACTGGCCGACGTCTTTATAGAGCGTGCCCAGTTGGCCGTGAATTGGCGCGACCTCGGGGAAGGCGTCCCTAGGGCAGAGGCGCAGTGCCTCAAGTAAGTGCGCTTCCGCCGCTTGCACATGACGCAGCATCTCTGCAGGCTCTTCGCGTTCGGCGCTATCGCTGAAACGCTGGTGATGGACCATTCCAATTTGATGCTCGCACCTCGAACGGCCCAATTCGTCGTTCGCGTCGCGCAATTCCAGGCAGCGTTGATAAGCCGCCTCGGCGGCGTCGAGATTGCGGATTTCGGGGATATTCTTGTACGCATTGCCGAGGCCGAATTGAGCGACGGCCTCGCTTTCCTTGTCGTCGATACGGCGCAAAATGCGGATGGTCTGCTGGTAGTGTTGCTCGCAGTCCGCGCTGTCTGCATCCTCTAAGATTCGGCCTAGCCCAGCGAGCGACACGGCGAGCCTTTTTAGGCGGCTGCGCTGTGTGTCATCGAGCCGCGTGTCGGCAGGTAGCGTCAGTGCGGCTGCGGCCTGATGGTGCTCCCACGCGACAAGCTTTTCTTGATGTAATGTGGCCTTGGTGAGATCGCGCTCGTGGTATTGGGCCAGTTCGACGCGGTATCCCATGACGATTGAGTAGTCATCCTCCCGGCCTGCGATTGGTTCGCTATCGGCAGAGCAATATTCCGGGATGATCTCCTCGACCAGTCTGGCCCATTCGGCCTTGCTGCCCTGGTAACCGTAGAGTTCATACAGGCCCTGCATGGAGGAAACCACCGACGACCACCATTGATTCCGCCGGGCGAGCCGGCGGGCGTGGAGGAGATTGGCTTCCTCAAGCTCCAGGAAGTCAATGAGGCCCCGGTTGCCTCGGTTGAAATGCCGCTTGAAGTGGGCGCCCAATTCGCCAACCACCTCAACCCAGGCGTGGACAGCGCGCTCGGCGGAAGAGCGGCCGGCCTGACCATCGTAGTGACGGACAAAGAGTTGACGCAGAAACCACGGCAGCGCGGGATGGATGGTGAAATAGTCCGGCCCGATTTGCGTGAGCAGTCCGATGTCCGTCGCACGTTCAAGCAGGCCGGTGAGCTGCTCCTTCGTCTTGCCCTTCAATTCCGGCAGGGCATGCTCGCCGACTCCCATGAACTTCAAGACATCGACATACACGCTACCTTGGAAAAGGTGCAGAAGTGCGACGATGGGAAGTTCGTCGTCCTGAAACGCATGGCGGAAGCCGTAGTCGAGTGACGCGCCGAGGGACTTGTGGCGACCCTGCCGCTCGTCGGCATCGGCATCTCCGATCTTTTGCTCGCCGACGCGGATTGCTTCTACGAAGTCCGCAATTCGCTGTCTGCCGCGCAAACCCGCTTTGACCGCCTGGCCGACAAGGACGCGCAAGGTCAGCGGATTGCCGGCGCAGTAGTCGAGCAGCGGCTGCCATTCGGCAATTTCCGAGCGATTAAGCTGCCTCTCTTCACCCAGCTTGAATGCGAGGTTGGCGGCGTCGGAATCACTCATGCGACGCATGGGAATGCGATGGGGGATGCTGCCGAGCCACTTCTCTTCGTCCCGGCGCGACGTGAGGAGGATTTTCACCTGACTGGCGTTGTCGAGATTGATTTGCTTGAGGAAGTCGCGGAGATCGTGCTGCTCGTCGGTGGTCCACTGCGACTCGGTCCCTTCCGGGAAGCCGGCCACCGGCTCGACGTTATCCCAGATCCAAAGCACCGGAACGTGACGGAGGATTTGGAAGACGATTTGGCGGCGCTTCTCTAGGTCGTTCACGGCGTTCCAGAGGATACCTCGTTGTTCGAGCATCGGCGCAAAGGGCTGGCCAAGTTGACTGAGGAGATCATCGACGTCAATGTGGGACTCGAACGAGGCGAGAAGCACAACCGGCTGTTCGCCCAGTCCGCCGGTCAAGGAATACCATCTCGCGAACTCGACGGCGGTGGAGCTTTTCCCCTGTCCCGCGTAGGCGTGCAAGAGCACTACGCGATGGCTGTCGAAAGCACGATCGAGCGCGAGCAGCGTTTCGTCGCGTCCGACGAAGCCTTTATCCGGGACGTAACGTAGGAGCGCGCGGCTGTTCTGTACGGGATCGAGTTCCGGCTGATCCGAAAGCGAGGCAGCATGCCCGACAGGAAGCAGCTCAACTGGAGCGGCCTCATAAGCGACGGGGACAAACCAGTCTTGGAGCGGACGCGGCTGAAGACCGACCCAACGCTCAGGGTTGAGCTGAAGATGTTTGCGACCCTGGGTGGCCGCCTGGCCGAAGGTGCCTCCCCTCGCAAGGGCGGCGTAGAGCTGGCCGATGTATTGAGCGGCTGTGACGACGTAGACGCTGTAGCGCATGCCGAGGACGGCGGGAATGCCCTGGTCGATCACGGCTTGCGCAAGCGAGCCGATGGCGCGGACCTCGTCGTGCGCTCCCTGGACCGTCTTCGGGGCGGCGGTTGCCTGGTGCATCGCTGACTGGCAGGCGTTGAGCACGAGCACGGGGACGCCGTTATCGTGCAAGAGCTGACCCAGTGTCTGGCCGTCGACGGGACGTAACTTTTCTTCGCTGGGGTGCTCGAAGATCAAGTAGCCGTGCTTGGCGGTCTTGGGTGCTCCGAGCACGACGCTGGAGAGGGCTTTGGCCCAATCGGCGAGCCCTGACCTGCTCAGGTCGGCGTAAACGCCGTGCCCGTCAAAATGGACAATGTGGTAGGGGCGCCCCGCTTGTTTGGCATCGGCGAGTTCCTTTTGAAGTTGCTCGAACGTGGGCGGACGAAGAGCCTTGATGTCGAAACGGGCGCGGTCCGGACCGAGGTCTTGAAGGAGCGTATTGGCCACGGCTCGCAACGCGACGTCCCTGGCTCCGCTGGGGCGGCACGCAATGTATAGGAGCCGGATTCTGCCGTCCTCGCCGGCCCGGATTGACACGAAGGAGATGGTGGGATTTGACTGAACGCGGACGAAGCACTTTACGCGCAACGAAATTGGCGAGTCCAGCTCCGGGTCGCGCATCAATTCCCAGGGAATTGATGCTGCCTCGACCACGCCGCTGGCAATTTCCATACGCAGATCGGCAAGGTCGTTGCGGATCGAAAACCAGAGGGCTTGCGTGCTACGATTGGCGGCCAGGACTTTATCGTAAAGCTCCTCACCGCGTGACTTCATCATTGCCTCGACCTGCTGCACGGCGACGGCTTCCACGGTTTCGGCGCGCTGCAGGTAATCTTCGAGATACCATCGCAGATCTTCGCGTTCCTGCTCGGAGAGCGCGAACTCGATAGTGGCGCTCGCCTCTTGATCGGGGTGACCCGCTCGCTTCAGTGTGAGACGGATGGGGTATCGACCGTCTCGTGGAGGGTCCTGACGGATGTGGAGTGTGTCCGTGAGCGGGGCTGTGTGCATAGCGCCAAACATCCCTGGATCGGGTTTGTTGAGACTCGGCGCGCAGGAGATGGGAACAGCGCTGTTGGTCGCGATCGAGCGAGGGCCGTTTGTTCCCCGCGGCTCGATGCTGCGGGGTTGATTCTGCCATCTTTGTGCGCAAGAAACTATGGGCTCTTGGCCCACAAAGTTCGTTCGGGCGCTCGGGCTCGGTTTCTGTCGGCACGCGCCGTTGGATACGATTGAGGCGGAGGGATGCCCGCGACGTGGTGGCCAAAAAATCCTCGCAGCCGGCGTTGTTCGACGCCGTCAGTTTTCCGCCCGATCCGCTGCCGTGGGAAGTGGCGGCCGAGAATGATCGGATGATTGCGCGGCTGGTGTTCAATCGGCCCGTCGATTCGTCGTTCGACTATCTCGTGCCGGACGGATTGCGGACGCTGATCGCGCCCGG
>DASZIA010000156.1:0-25619 GCA_035949535.1 Planctomycetaceae bacterium
GTGAAGACGCTCCCCAAAATACTCTCCTGACGCCAGGATTCGCCCGGTTTCAGCAGCCCGTCGGCCGCGAGACAGGCGATCTTGGCGCTGGTCCCGGTGCCGCAAGGCGAGCGATCGTACGCCCCGCCGGGACACAGGACAAAATTGCGGCTCTGGTTGCGCTCGTCGGCGGGTGGACCGAAAAGTTCCACGTGATCGATCTCCGCCCCCTCCGCGCCAGTGACGTTGTTCTCGCGGAGCGCCGCGCGAATCCGCAGCGTGAAATCGGTGAGACGATCGACGCGAGCCAGCTCCAGCGGCTCATTGTGATTCCGAACCAAGAAGAACCAATTGCCCCCCCACGCCACGTCGCCGGTCACTTTTCCGACGCCTGCCACGTCGACCGCGACGTTCTTGGCGAGGCGATAGCTGGGGACGTTTTCGAGCGCGACGGTATTTGAGCCGTCGTACTCAATCGGAATGCGCCCCACGGGAGTCTCGAGCCGATAACGGCCCGCGTCGATCCGGCCGAGATAGCCGAGCGTGACAGCCACACCGATCGTGCCGTGCCCGCACATGCCCAGGTAGCCGACGTTGTTGAAGTAGATCACGCCCGTCACGCAGGCCGGGTCTTCCGAGGGGCAAAGAACGGCGCCAACCAGCACGTCGGAGCCGCGCGGCTCGCAGACGACGGCACGGCGAAAATCGTCGTGGTGAGTGCGGAATCGTTCACGCTGCTGCGCTGCGGACCCGCCCCCCAAGTCCGGTCCGCCTGCGACAATCACGCGAGTCGGCTCGCCGCCGGTGTGAGAGTCGATGACCTCAATGCGCTGCATCGTCAAACTGCCGGCAGGTCGGGACGAGTTTCCAAAGCAGAGCGGATCAGCGAAAGCACGCGCTCGCGCTCAGGACCGCAAAGCGGCAACCGCGGACTGCGCACCCACTCGCGGCCCAGACCGGCCTCTTGAACCGCCAGCTTAATGTATTGCACGAACTTGACGTGTGAATCGAGTTTCAGGAGCGGGTAAAACCAGCGATAGAGGGCCCGGGCCTCGTCCCAGCGACCGCGCCGCGTCAGTTGCCAGAAATATTGATTCTCCTTCGGCACAGCGATGCCCGACCCTGCGACCCAGCCGTCGATTCCCAGAATCGACGATTCGAGAATCAGGTCGTCGACTCCGACAAACAGCGAATATCGATCGCCGACTGCAATCCGTAATTCGGTAATGCGGCGGGTATTGGCCGAGCTTTCTTTGATCGCCACGAGATTCGGAATATCAGCCAGCTCGACGAACATCGAAGGAGTGACGTCGACCGGATAGGCGACCGGGTTGTTATAGAGCATCCACGGCAGACTCGTGGCCGCGCCCACCCGGCGAAAGTGATGGGCGGCTTCGCGCTCGTCGGCCTTGTAGACCATGGCCGGCATGACCATGAAGCCGCTGACTCCGAGCCTTTCGCAGTCGCGCACGTATTGGCAGGCTGACGCGGTACTCATCTCGGCCACGCCAGAAAGCACCGGCAAACGGCCGCGGGCACATTTGACGGCCTCGGCGACCAGAGTCCGCTTTTCAGCGGGATCGAGCGTCTGGCTCTCGCCGAGCGATCCGCCGACGATCAGTCCGTCGATGCCAGCTTCGATCAAGACGCCCCAATGGCGCGCGGTGGCCGCGACGTCGAGCGATTGATCTTCGCGAAATTGCGTCGTCACCGCCGGGAAGACGCCGCTCCAGCGCGGATTGGGCATGCGCCCCTCTCTTCCAGGTTCTTTTGACTTAAGGGACTACCTGCCCGATCGGGTCACCACACTTCGACCCGTTCCTGGGGCTCTCGGTACATCGCGTCGCCCGGCTTGATGCCGAAGGCGTCGTAAAAGGCCTGGATGTTCGACACGGGCACCGTCGCGCGAACGATCGGCGGCGAGTGCGGATCGGTCCGCAGGCGCAAGCGCTGTTCGGCGTCGCGGGACGTGCCTCGCCAAACTTGGGCGAAACCGATGAAGAACCGCTGCGGGCCCGTGAATCCGTCGATCACCGGCGCCGGCTGGCCGTGCAGCGATTTTTGATAGGCGGCGTAGGCGATCGCGATGCCGCCCAGGTCGGCGAGATTTTCGCCGAGCGTCAGCCGGCCGTTCACGTGCAGCTTCTCGAGCGGCACCTGGGCGTCGTATTGCTTCACCAGTTTGTCGGTCTTGGCGTTGAACCGCGCGCGATCTTCCGACGTCCACCAGTTCCGCATGTTCCCGTCGGGATCGTAGCGGCTCCCCTGGTCGTCGAAGCCATGGGTGATCTCGTGGCCGATCACCGCGCCGATGGCTCCATAGTTCACGGCATCGTCGGCGCTTGCATTGAAGAACGGCGGCTGCAAGATGCCGGCCGGAAAGACGATCTCGTTCATCGTCGGGTTGTAATAGGCGTTCACCGTCGGCGGCGTCATCCCCCACTCGGTGCGGTCGACCGGTTTGCCCAGCTTTGACAACCGGTAGCGGATGTCGAACGCCTCGGCACGCATCACGTTCTCGGCGTAGGAATCGGTGCCGATCTCCAATGCGGAGTAGTCGCGCCACTTGTCGGGATAGCCAATCTTCGGCGTGATGGCCGCGAGCTTGTCGATCGCGTGCTTCTTGGTCTCGGGCCCCATCCAGTCGAGCGACCGCAAACGGTCGTGATACGCCGAGATGAGGTTCTTGACCAGCTCGTCCATCCTCTCTTTGGCGGCGGGCTTGAAGTACTTCTCGACGTACAAACGGCCGAGCGCCTCGCCCATCAGCTGGTCGATTGCCGTGACGGCCCGTTTCCAGCGCGGCTGCATCTGCTTGATCCCGCGCAGCACGCCGCTCTCGAAGCGGAAGTCCTCGTTCTCGAACTTCGAGCTCAAGTAGGGGGCCATCGAATGGACGACGTGCCAGCGCAAATACGTCTGCCAGTCGGCGGCCGGAACCGAGCCGACGAGCTCGTTGAGCCGCGTCAGGAACTCCGGCTGACCGACGATCACGTCGGCGGGCTCGGCGATGGCCGCGGTTTTGAAGTAGAGCGCCCAGTCGACTTGGGGAGTCAGATCGGCCAGTTTGCTGGCGGTCAGCTTGTTGTACTGCTTTTCGCGATCGCGGAGCTGCACCGGCGTGCGCGAGGCTTCCGCCAGTTTCGTCTCGATCCGCAGGACTGTGCCAGCGCCGCTCGCAGCGGCTTCGGGCGAATCGCCCACTAGCTCGAGCATCTTGGCGACGTGCTTGCGATACTCATCGCGGATCCGCTTGGAATCGTCGCCAGTCCCGAGGTAATAGTCTCGCTCGGGGAGCCCCAGTCCGCCTTGGTACACGTAGACGGCGTAGACGTTGCTCTGCTTCTCATCTTGCCGGACCATCATCCGAAAGAGCGCGGGAGCGCCGGCGAGATGCATCCGAGCTGCCTCGGCGACGAGTTCCTGCGGTTTCGTGACTTTCGCGATCTGCTCGAGCGCGCCGGCCAGCGGTTTCGCTCCGGCCTCTTCAAGCCTCGCCTCATCCACGGCGGTTCGGTAAAAGTCGCGCAGCTTCCGACCGTCGGCATCAAGCGGTTGGCTACTCTTCGTGAGACCTTCGAGAACCTCGCGCAGAGCCGCCAGATTGTCGTCACGCAGTTTGGGAAAGGCGCCCCAACGGCTGTACTCCGGCGGAATCGGATTGTGCTTGATCCAGTTGCCATTGACGTACAGAAAGAAGTTGTCGCCCGGCTTCACAGCCGAGTCGAACGTCGAGCGATCGATCCCGCTGCTGAGCGAGTTTTCCTCGGCGCTGCACAGCAGAGCGTTTAGTAAGAGACAGCAGACCCCAACAGTCAGCACTCGGCAGATTCGTCCAGATCGCATCGATTCCTCGCATCACAGCGTGTAAGCGGAGCCTAATGTTCGATTCCCCGAAGTCACGGCGGTTCGATCGGGTAGCGCCACGGTCCCGCCGGCTCTGGGCCAGGGCACAGTGCTTGCGGATCGCCGCCTTAAACTTCTACGGCATAATAGCCACGAATGCCGGATTTTCGGTAGGCATTGCCGCCTGGCGGCGTCATCGATTGCCGTTTCTAAATTGCCACTTCCCGCGCTACGACTTGACAGGTCTTAGCCCGGAGGAGCGGCCGTCGCCGCCGGTTCCTCGATGATGAAGCCGTGATACAGGCCCAGATAGTACGGCAACAGGAACACCGCACCGTCCCCCAGCTCGGTTCCGCTGCCCCCCGTGTTGAGCGACCACGGGTCGTGATTCCAATGATCGAAATAGCGCTCGTCAACGGGCAAGGTCTGCCCCGAGTGCAGATGGCCGCGCGGCCCGGCTCGTCGGCCGAACCGGCCGTTTGCGATCGGAACAATGTCGATGCGATGACTGTTTGAATGGGCCCAATTGAACCTGTCGAGCGGAAATCGCTTGAGCTGATCGAGCGCGTCCGACAGGCAGGAATCCGGAACGCCTTGCTGGACGCCGCGCCCTGAGGCGGCGCCCGTGAAGCTCGCGGCGAAGATGTAATTGAACAGGGGATTGCGTTCCGGCTGTTCGAGGAACGTCCAATAGCGGTACAGCGACTGTGATGCCGCGCGGCGTGCCGTCGGATCGTGTTCGTACTTGAGCAAATTGTAATAGTCCATGAAGGCCATCTCGTCGTCGGAATGGTTGCCGGTGCTCGGGCCGCTCTGCGGCTTCGGCGTAACGAGGCTATTGAGATAGCCGTGCTCGCTGACCAGTCGCTGGAACGCCTCCGCATATTTCTTGTCGCCTGTCGCGTGCTGTGCGACGCGGAGGTACGACAGGATGGCGAGGGAGTTCAGTCCCCGCGCACCGGCCCAGCGCGGGTCCAGGTTCAGCGATTTCGGACCGAAGACGCCCCAACGCGTCGGCTTTCCGTCGTGGTCGACTAGATTGAAATCGTGCTCGAGCAGGTGATCTGTGACGGCCGCAATCACTTCGCGGGCCGCACGTTTTTCGTCGTCGGTCTGGGCGACGAGGTCGTAGTATGCCGCGTAACAAAAGTAGTGACCGTCCAGTTCGTCGGAACTCGTGTCGCACTTCCAGTACCACTTTCCATCGGCGCTTTTGGGCCACCGGGGAACGATCGCCTTCCAAAGCGGATCGCGGCTGTGGTATCGGGGATCGTTCTCCGCGGAATCGGGGCGATTCGGGTTGGGTCCGCTGGCCGGCAAGATCGAACGGGCCGGGAAACCGCGCGGGGCGGGATGCTCGCCCCCCTGCGTGACCTGACTCAAGAAACGCAGCGCGCGGAAGGCCTTCGTCGCTCGCTCTTTCGCTTTCGGGTCCTTCGTGGCGGCGTACGCGAAGGCTTCGCCGGCTCCGTACATGGCCGTCCAGAGCCCGTCGTTATCGTCGTCGTGCTGCCGGACTTGGCTCTTTACTCCGGGTGTGCCGACACCAACGCTGTCCACGAATTCATAAGGCGTGCGGCGATGGTATTTGTCGATTTCGTCCTCGAAGAAGCGTGCCTTTTCGGCCAGCGTCATCATCCGCGACTCGATCTTGGCGACGCCAGCCTTGGTCGCAAACCAGGCCGTTCCGTCCGCGGCAACTGCAACTTGGCGGATTTCGTCGTCCGGCAGCCAGCGTCTTCCCTGTCGATAGGTCCAGGTTTTGCCATCGAAACGGAGGGCACCTTTTGTGGTGCCGAACCAGATCGTGGCGTTCTCTCCGGCAGACAGGCAGGTGAAATCGTTGTAGGGGAGCCCGTCCTCGCCGGCGTAAAGAGTCCATTTGCCGCCGTCGATAACGCCGACCCCTTGCCGTGAGCCAAACCACAACCGTCCGCGCGCGTCGAACGCGACGCCCCCGACGTTTCGCGGCAGCCAACTGCGATCACCGTGAACCGGATTAGGCCGCGACCAGACGCCCTCGCGATTGAGAAGAAACAAACCATGATCGGCGGCAACGGCCACCTGACCGTCCCGCGCGACGGCCACCTGGCTGATGTGGAAATCTTTGCCAACGATCGAGTCAAGCGCCGTCTCGCGGATGAAGTTCCCAGGCGTCCCGCGGAAGAACGTATGACGCGTCGCAAGCAGGATTCTGTCGCTGTCGACGGCTTTCACCGCAATCCAGTCACGAGCCGGCTTGGGTAGTTCAACGATTGACTCGACGGAATCGGCGCGAATGCGAAAGAGCCGATCGCTCGTCGTCGCCAGAAGACTATTCGACCAGGGCTCGAGCGAAGTTACAGCCGCTGCGAGGGAAGCTACGGCCATCCAGCGACGGCCGTCAAAGCGGGCCAAGCCCTTGGCCGTTCCGGCGTAGACGTCACCCGACGGCAGCACCGCTATCGAAAAGACCTCGTTTGCCGGCAAACCGTCGTCAAGCGTGTACCCCGTGCGGACGTCGACGGGAAACTTACCGACCTTCAGTCCGACGACGCGCGGACTCGCTGGTCGAGAAGAAAGTTCCTGTGCGGGCAAGTCGCCCCCGGAAGCAAGCAGCACCGACCACAAGAGCGATGTGGTGACGCATGCGGCCGGTGGTCGCGATCGGCCTTGATGAGCAAGCAGAGTGAAGAACAACGTGACCGGCAGAGTGAAAAGTGCGTGATCCATGGAAACCCAATACAATAAGAAATCCACCATCTCACCGAAGCCGCGCCGCTAGCGCTGGCCCGAATCATTCTTTAGAACGGAGATGGCCTCGCCATGCCAGTCGACCCGGCCACTGCGCCGATGGGCGCGAACCTCCTCGGGAATTCAGCCACCTTCCGCTGTTGGGCCCCTCAAGCGCACCAGGTTGATGTGCGCACCGAAGTCAACGGCACGTCAGACACGCACGCCATGGTGCCCGACTCGCACGGGTATTGGTTTGCGGAAATTCCCGGAATCAAAGAAGGAGCAAAATACCAATTCCACGTTGTCGGCGACGGATCCGAAGGAGACAAACGCGATCCTTACGCGCGAGCCCTCACGCGGCTGCCGAAATTCCCGAATTGCAACTGTCTCGTCACGGCGCCCAAGACCTTTGTGTGGCACGACGCCAACTTCTCTCCGCCGGCTTTCAGCGATCTGGTCATTTACCAGTTTCATTTCGGCGTTTATGTGGCCGAGGATGCGGCAGGCAATGATCAACGGGCCAATCGCTCTGGCACGTTTCTCGACCTCCTGTTTCGACTCGAATATCTGGCAGAGCTGGGCATCAACGCGGTCGAGCCGTTGCCGATCGACGAATTCCCTACCGAAACGAGCTTGGGGTACAACGGGACCGACTACTTCTCGCCCGAGATGGACTACACCGTCCCGCCCGATGCGCCCGGATTTTCACGCTACGTCGACAAGGCCAACGCCCTCTTGAAAAACAAGGGCATCAGCGGCACCTACACGGCCAAGGATCTCGAGTGCCAGACCAAACAATTGATGGCCTTGATCGATCTCTGTCACGTTTACGGCATCGCCGTCATCTTCGACGTGGTCTACAACCATGCCGGCGGCGGTTTCGATGACGAAAGCCTGTACTTTTTTGACCGCGAGGTCACCGGCGACAACAATCGCAGCCAGTATTTCACCGACCAAGGCTGGGCCGGTGGATTGGTCTTCGCATATTGGAAACAAGACGTCTGCCAATTTCTCATCAACAATGCGAAGTTCTTTTGCGACGAATATCACGTCGACGGCTTCCGATTTGACGAAGTGACGGTGATCGACCGGTTCGGCGGCTGGAAATTCTGTCAGAACCTCACCGACACTCTTCACTCGTTAAAGCCGCAGTCGCCGCTGATCGCAGAATACTGGATGCCGGACCAGTCGTACGTCGTGCGGCGGACGAACGAAGGGGGAGCCGGCTTCGATTGCGCGTGGTCGAGCGGCCTGCGGCAGGCTGTTCGCGGCGCCCTGTCGCAAGCAACCGCCGGCCGCTGGGGCTTCGTCAACCTCGATCCCGTCCGAGATAACTTGTATCCGCCGTTATCGGCGGCCTGGAGAGCCGTCGTCCATCTCGAAAACCACGACGTGGTGCGTGTCGACAATCAAACCGATCGACAGCCGCGAATCGCCGCGCTGGCAGACCCGTCGGACCACCGGTCCTGGTACGCGCGAAGCCGTGCGCGCGTGGCAATGGGACTGCAGATCACGGCGCCGGGAGTTCCCATGCTGTTTATGGGACAGGAATTCCTCGAAGACAAATATTGGAGCGACAATCCGCAGTCGAATCCCGGCACCTTCATCTGGTGGGATGGCTTGCGAACCGATAAGGCGATGCAGGATTACTTGCGCTTCACGCGCGAGTTGATCGGACTGCGGCGGAGTCAGCCGGCACTGCGCGGCCAAGGTATCAATGTTTTTCACGTGCACAACGGCAACCGCGTTCTTGCCTTCCAACGTTGGGTCGAGGGAGCCGGCCGAGACGTCGTCGTTGTCGTCAGTCTCAATGAATCGACCTTCTGGAATTATTGCCTGGGTTTTCCTGGTTCCGGTCGTTGGCTCGAGGTGTTCAACTCGGACGTGTATGACAACTGGGTGAACCCTTCTCGCGCAGGCAACGGAGGTTCGATTACGACCGAGCCGATCGCAATGCACGGATTTCCGAACTCCGCCCAGGTGGTCATTCCCGCGAACGCGTTCGTCGTTTTCGCGCACGACTGAGGTTGGTTGGGGTAGAGTGCGCTTCCCAATCGACCGGAGTCGGCAGGTGGACCGCGTGCTGATGGAGAAACGAACTAGCTGATTGGTTGCGGACTAGGGCTGCTTGTAAAGCGCTCCGCCTTTCATCACGAGGCGGACCTTGCGCAGGGCCGAGATATCACGGGTGGGATCGCCTTCGACTCCGATCAGGTCCGCCAGCAGGCCCGGCTTGATAGTGCCAAGTCGGTTGTCCAGATGTAGGACTTTGGCGTCGACCGAGGTCGCGGATTTCAGTGCCTGAACCGGCGTCATGCCGTAGTCGACGAGCATCTCCAGCTCGCGGGCATTGTCACCGTGGGTGAAGACGCCGACGTCGCTGCCGCTGGCGATCGTCACGCCCGCGTTGAGTGCGGCTTTGAAGCTGGCCCGCTTCTCTTTGATGCGGGCCGGTTCGGGCTGTGATCCCTTGTGCCAGCCGCGGTACTGCAGGACGGCGTCGCCGGCCGCCAGCGTGGGGCACAGCGCGACGTTGCTTTCGGCCATCATTTTGAAGACCTCGGGCGTGCCTTCGTCGCCGTGCTCGATCGTCTCAACGCCCGCCATTGTCGCGCGGCGTGCGCCTTCCGCCGTCGTCGCGTGGGCCGAGACCGGGCATCCGGCCGAACGGGCCGTCGAGACGATGAGCTTGAGTTCGTCGACTGAGAATGTCGGCTGCGCCTGCGGGCCAGGACCCCAGCGATAGTCGGCGTAGACCTTGATCCAGTCGGCGCCGTTGCCGATCTGGCTCCGCACGACGTGCACCAGGTTGGAGGCATCGGCTTCTTCCGCCCCCTGCGGCACGGACAGGCGGCTGTCAGTTCGCCTCGGTCCATAGCTCCCCGTCGCCACGATCGCTCGAGTTACAACCAACATCCGCGGACCTGGGATGATGCCTTTCTCAATTGATTGTTTGAGTCCCACGTCCGCGTCAGCCGCCCCCTCGGTTCCCAGGTCGCGCACGGTGGTGAAGCCGGCCATCAGCGTAGCCCGAGCGTGCTGCGTCGCCCGGCAGACGCGTTCCGCCAGCGATTCCTTCAGCACCTGATCGTCCCACGACGTCTCGTTGTAAGGATGCAGAAACATGTGCGAATGGGCCTCGATCAGCCCCGGGAGCAAGGTCATGCCGGGCAAGTCGATCACCCTAGCGCCGTCCGGCACTTTGATGTCCTGTGCCGGCCCGGCCTGCTCGATCCGCTCGCCCCGAACGACGACGATCCAGCCTTCGTGGACCTGATCGCTCAAGCCGTCAAACACGCGAGCGGGTTTCAAGAACAGCGGCGCGGCCGGTTCGGAGGCAGACAGGGACGCCGATCCGAGTAGCATGAGAACCGCAACGGCTAGATGGCCCTGCGCGATTCCGGTAAACCGACGGCAAGTCCCCCTCACCCCCAACCCCTCTCCCGCGGGGGGCGAGGGGAGAAGATTTGCACGCAACGGCTCGTCTCGCAAACGGCGCCAACGCTGACACTCTTCCTCCCCTCTCCCCTTGCGGGAGAGGGGTTGGGGGTGAGGGGGCATTCCGCCACTCTCCCCAAGTCGCGCACCGTGATTTAGCACACTCCTGTGAACGCTCGTCGTTTGCGAGTAATTGAGCGGTGGCATCGGCACTGTGTCACTTTTTCCCAGAAGGGTCCTTGGCGAGCCGGTAACGGAAGACGATTCCCCCCTGTTCGTCGCGGATCGCCTTGATTTGCAAAAGGCCCAGGGTGCCCGACTTGGTCACGATCGCGTACGTGTCCCGCAGTGGATCGGAGAGGAGGAGCATCCAGGCCTCTCCACCATAGCCAGAGCGTGCGGACCAGCGGGCGAAAAGCTCTTTTAGCTCGGGAAGAGTCATTTCCCCATACGAACTGGGCAATACAGTTAGCGCATTCATGTCGAGGCCAACCAGCGCGAGAGCCTTCGATCCCCCGGGTTTGGGGTCGCCCATCCCTGCGACACGAGTTTGAATCGTCCCGAGGTCAGCCCCCTGCGCGCGGCACCAGGCGGCCAACTTTTTGTCATTGGCAAACGAATAGGTCTCAGGCGCGTTGGCTGGAACGAGTGAGTCGGGGGGACTGAGCCTTTGCCCGGTCTCGAGGTTCATCAGAAAGACCTGTCCGCGTCCCGGTGGCCGGAGAATGCCGACGCGTTCGGGCCCCCAATCCGATTCGTCACGACGAACTTTCGGGACGGGCCGCGCGGCGACTTGTCCGCCTTTCTCGCCCCACATTCGATAGCGAATTCTGCGCGAATACGTCTCGTCGTTCTCGCGGGGAAGAACCTGAACCACTCCTCGGCCGCCTTCGCGCGTGATAAACAGAAACGTCCCGAGCTCGTTCTCGCGAACGTCGGCGTTGTCTTTTCCAAACGGCTCCAGCCAGGTCGTCGCCTCGCGACCGGGGTTCATCGGACGTCCCGAATGAATCTCGTTTTGCAAGGTGCCCCAGCGACTGTTGTCGATGACCCAGAGCTGCAAATCGTCGCCCGTAACGCTCGCATTGCAATGAGCATCGACCCCAGACTGGCGAAACCAGCGGTGCATGACTTTGGAAAAATCATTCGACTTCGCGTCGTCGGCGCTAATTCCTTGTTGAAATTGAAAGAGCCGTCCCGTGTCGAAGTCGATGTACGAGCGCGCGTTGACGTACCCGTCAAACTGCAGCTCCACCTCGTGCACTGGCCCGAGGTTGATGTGCTTACCGGTCGGAAACAATGGACCGAACCAAGCAGTACCCGCCTCTTCGACCAGATCCCGGTCGCGCCCAGGCAGTTGCACGGACCGCGGCTCGGTTTCCGATAGGATTTCGCTCGAGTGTGCCGCCCACCACTTCGTCCAGCCGGGCAGGCCGCCGGGCTCCTGATGTTTTGTCAGTTTAAAAAGCGCCGCCGAAATCTCGTTAATCGGCCGCCCGTACAAAAAGAAGCTCTTGTCGCGTCCTGCAAGGCACTGGTGCTTCTGCATGAATGCCATCAGCTCAGGGTCTAGGACGTAGGTGCCGTAGTCGGAGCCAGCCTCCAAATTCTTTTTGCCCAGCGCGCGGATCAATGCCGGAACGGCCCGAGGATCGCCAATCGCCCGCAGAGTAAACGCCAAACCGCGAAGCGTCACAGGTCGCTCGGTGCGGTCCAATTCGGCCACAAGCTCGGGTACGGCCGGGCTGCCGATCCGGACGAGTTCTCGCATCGCGCCGGTCCATTCTTCGACACGGGCCGATGCGCGGTGATAGCGGAGAACATAGATCAGTTCTCGCACCCGTTTCTGGACGTCAACGTCGGTCTTCCTTGCCGAGGGTGACGGGCCGACGCGATCAGCGGCAGCTACGCTGCGTTTTTCGGCCCACGACACGACAGCACTGGATGCGAAGAGGGCGGCAAGGGCTACAGCACGCATAAGAGCTCCGGCGCATGGGCGACTCATCCAAGGTTACACCTCGTACGTCGTAATCTCGACCTCATGCCCGTCGGGGTCGTGGAAATAGATCGATTCCGAGATGCCGTGATGCTGCGCTTCCAAAGGAATCCCGCGTTGGCTCAGCTCGCGGCGTGCCCGGTCGAAGTTCGCCCGATCGGTTCGGAAAGCAAAGTGTCGCATGACCAGCACGTCGCGACCCGGCGAGGGCTTGGCTTCCGTGCCTTCGACTGGGAACAAGGCGATCGAAGTCGCGCCGACCCCGACCATCGCCGGGTAACTTCCCCACACATCTTCGTGGCGTCTTTCCAACCCGAGCACTTCCTTGTACCAGGCCACAGAACGCTCGACGTCCTTGACTGCCAGAGCGATGTGATCGATTCCCTCAACAGAAAACATGTTGAGCCTCCACCAGTCGCGCGCTCAGCTGGCTCTTTGTTGGATTTAGCCCGGAGGCGCTCACACCGTAACCGAATGAATTGAAAGCTCGCTGCGCAACAGCTTATCAAGCGGCCGGAGCTGAGTCAGGGATGCATTTGGCCGACCGACTTGGCTGAGCCGACTTGGCCGACGCGCGCCTTGCGAATCAGCTCGTTTCGATCCATTATCCAAGTGCGCCCTGGCCAGCACTCAGCCTTGGCCTCAATCGGCACTTGGGACCAGATGTCAGGAATCGGCAACATGATGCGCGGTGCACTCGTCGTTCTGATTGTGTCGGTTGCGATCACCTTCCTGTTGGCCGGCTCAGTTCACGCGCAATCGACACCGCCGAAGAGTTCCGCCGCGGCGCCTCCTTCGGCTTCGACGCGGCTCGATCCGCTGGTCGCCACCGAGGCTTACATTGCAAAGCTGACTCCCGAGCAGATCGCCAAGTCCGACGCATACTTCGAGGGCGGGTACTGGCTCAAGTTGTGGGATTTCCTGCTCTCGTCGGCCCTCTCCTTGATCCTGCTCGCGACGGGTCTGTCCGCCGGAATGCGGAACTTGGCGGAGCGCGTGGTGCGGTTTCGGTTTGCCCAGGCGCCTCTCAGGACGCTGCTCTACGGAGCCCAGTACTTTCTGTTCATGACGGTCCTCGGCTTTCCCCTCGCCCTGTATGAGGGCTTCTTCCGAGAGCAGAAGTACGGACTCGTGAACCAGACGCTCGGGGCGTGGCTCGCCGAGCAGGGCATCGGCATGGCCGTTGGTGCCGTGCTCGGCGGCATTGCGATCATGATCCTGTATGCGATTCTGCGGCGCGTGCAGAAAAGCTGGTGGATCTGGGCGTCGGTTGCGTCGGTCGCGATGTTGTTTCTGCTCTTGGCACTGGCGCCGGTCTACATCGCGCCATTATTCAACGAGTACCACACGCTCGACGACCCGAAGCTGCGAGACCCGATCCTAAGCCTGGCCCGCGCCAACGAGATCCCGGCCGAGCAGGTCTACGTCTTCGACGCCTCGAAGCAGTCCAAGCGCGTGAGCGCCAACGTGAGCGGGGCGCTCGGGACCATGCGGATCTCGCTCAACGACAACCTGCTCAACCGCTGCTCGCCCGCCTCGGTGAAAGCCGTCATGGCCCACGAGATGGGGCACTACGTGATGAATCACGTCTACAAGGGATTGATCGAGATGGGGCTGGTGCTGACGGTCGGCTTCGCGTTCTGTGCCTGGGCCTTCGATCGAATCATCGCGCGCCGCGGCGCGGCCTGGGGCATCCGCTCGATCGCCGATCCGGCCGGCCTGCCGCTGATCGTCCTGCTGTTGAGCGCGTACCTGTTCGTCATGACGCCCGTGACGAACACCATCATCCGCACCGAGGAGATCGAGGCCGACGCGTTCGGCCTGAACGCCGCGGGCGAACCCGACGGTTTCGCGGACGCGTCACTCATGCTCTCGGAGTACCGCAAAATGCGCCCGGGCAAATGGGAAGAGATCGTGTTCTACGATCACCCGAGCGGCTACAACCGAATTTTGATGGCCATGACGTGGAAGGCCGAACATCCTACGTCCGGAAGCCATTGACATCCCCGACTGAACCGAAACCTTGAGAGATTCTCGCCTCGCAGCTCGATGCTTGTTGAAAGGTCAATTCCCGTGAAGCTTAATGCGCCGTTCGCAATATTCTTCTTCTCGCTGTCGGTCGCCGCCCCGGCCGCCGGTCTGCAGCCGCCGGTCGCGCCGACCAGGCCGCACAGCTTCGATTTTCACGGCCACAAAATTGACGATCCTTATCACTGGCTCAAGGACAAAAAGAATCCGGAAGTGATTCAGTACATCCAAAGCGAGAACGCTTATCGGGAAGGCCTCACAAGCCATCTGAAGCCGTTCGAGGACAAGCTCTACCGCGAGATGCTCTCGCACATCAAGCAGACCGACCTGAGCGTGCCGGTGCGGGACAACGGCTTCTGGTACTACAGCCGCACGGAAGAGGGGAAGCAGTACCCGATCTTTTGCCGGAAGAAAGGCAGCCTCACCAGCGCGGAGGAAATTCTGCTCGACGTCAACAAGCTGGCGGAGGGAAAAAAATTCCTGTCGGTGCGACCGATTGGCGCCAGCGACGACGGAAACCTCTACGCTTATCTGACCGACGTCACCGGCTTCCGCGAATACTATCTGTCTGTCAAGGATCTGAAAACCGGCAAGCTGCTCGAAGACAAATTCGTGAAAGTGTCCGACGTCGAATGGGTCGCGGACAACAAAACCCTCTTCTATGTGACCGAGGATGCCGCGAAGCGACCGCACAAGCTCTTCCGCCACGCCCTTGGCGAGCCGAAAGGCAAAGACAAACTGCTCTACGAAGAGAAGGACGAGCTATATCGCCTCAGCGTGAGCCGTACTCACGACAAAAAGTATCTCGTTCACACCTCAGTCAGTTCCACGACGTCCGAACAGTCCTTTCTGGATGGTCGCACTCCCGACGGCGAGTTCAAAGTCATCGCGCCTCGCAAGGAAGGGGTGGAATACTCGGTCGATCACCGCGACGGCCTGTTCCACATCCGCACGAATCGAGACGGAGCCGTCAACTTTAAATGGATGAGCTGCCCCGTCGCCGATACCAGCCACAGTGCTTGGAAGGAATTCGAGACGTACAGGCCGGGCGTGTTCCTGGAAGGCATCCTGTTGTTCAAGGACTTCGCCGTCGTGGCAGAGCGCGAAGCGGGTGTTCCGCAGCTGCGCGTCTACAACTTTCGCTCGAAGGAGTCCTATCGCATCTCCTTCCCCGAGAAGAGCTATGCCGTCAATCTGGGAGCGAATCCGGAATTCGACACGCTCGACATTCACTTTGATTACACCAGCCTGGTCACACCGCGTTCGGTCTTCGAATTCAACCTGGCAACGAGGGAGCGGAAGCTGCTCAAGGCGACCGAAGTGCCCGGCGGCTTTGATGCGAAAAACTACGTCAGCGAGCGAATCGAGGCCACCGCGCCCGACGGCCTGAAGGTGCCCATTTCGCTCGTCTACCGCAAGGGGCTCGTCAAAGACGGCAAGGCGCCCATCTTCCTCTACAGCTACGGATCCTACGGCTTCAGCACGGACCCGTTTTTCGACCCCACGCGGCTCGTGCTGCTCGACCGCGGGGTCGTGTTCGCCCTCGCTCACATCCGAGGCGGGTCCGACATGGGCCGTCAGTGGTATCTCGACGGCAAGCTGATGCACAAGAAAAACACGTTTACCGACTTCATCGCCTGCGCGGACGAACTCGTCCGCGACAAATACGGCGCCCGCGACCGTTTGGCGATCGAGGGACGCAGCGCCGGCGGCCTATTGATTGGGGCGACGCTCAATCTGCGTCCCGATCTCTGCAAGGTCGCGCATCTCGGCGTGCCGTTTGTCGATCTCGTCAACACTATGCTCGACGAATCGCTCCCCTTAACGGTCCAGGAGTTCTTAGAGTGGGGCAATCCGAAACAGAACGACGCGGGTCGTTACATGTTGCAGTATTCCCCGTACGACAACCTGGCTCGCACAGCCTATCCGTCGATTCTGGTCACGACCTCGCTCAACGACAGCCAGGTCCTCTACCACGAGCCGACGAAGTACGTCGCGAGGCTGCGAACGCTGAAGACCGACAAAAATCCGCTGATCCTCAAGTGCAACATGGACGCCGGCCACGGCGGAGCCAGCGGCCGCTACGAGGCTCTGCGCGAGAAGGCCTACGAGCTGGCGTTCATTCTGAATGAGCTGGGAATCAAGGATTGAAAGCGAATTCCGCGGCGGCTAATGTCCTGATCTGAACAAAAAACCACAGCCTGAGCGACAAACCCGACCGCCAGCGGTTGGGCACGCGAGCGGATCCCCATCGAATGAACGGATTGAAGATTCTCACGTTCCTCCTCATCGCGGTCGGATTCGCCATCATCTTTGTGGCGAACTTTTTTGAGCTTTCCGACTCGCCAGCCCAACATCACCTAAGGGCCGCGTTGCTGAGCCTAGTGGGTACGGCGGTTTTCGTAGTCGCATTCTTTGTCAACAGGCGAAGCAAGCGCAAACCCGGCGCCTGACTCGCGCAGTGACCGTGAGCGGAGCTACGGCTTGATCACCTTTTCGCTTCCATCGTGATTCTGCAGAGTCAGCGTGCTGGTGCCCAGGTCGGACATGATGCGGGCATAACCCGGATCGGATTCGCTCGCGACCATCAACGCGGCTCCGTTAATCGAGCAGGCGAGCTTGACCGAGGGGCGGCCGTTTTCATCGATCAGTCGCAGAATCACTGTTTCTTGCTGAGTCTTGCCGTTCGGCATCACGACCTTCGGATTCGCGGGGTGCAGCTTGATGCTCGCTCGCACGCGTCCGCGATCGTCGACAATTTCGAGGCTCCTCGCGCGCAGAACGTCCGACACCTGGCAATTCGCACCTCCGGCCTGGACCCGGGAAGTTGGGGGCTCGCGAAATAAGTGCACGACCAGCACCACGACGATAGCCGCCAATAGACTCTGAGTTAATCGGTTTCTCATACGTCCTGCTCCTCAAGTGTGGGACCGCGTTGCTTCGGGCGTTGCCCCGAGTCTTGCGGCAACACCCGCCCGCGCGGATCGCCTGATCTAGTTTTTCCGATCCGATTCTACTGCCGACAGGCACGATCGGATGAATTGTTTTCTTGGAATAAAATAACGATATTCGTTGTATTGATTGGAGACGCGATGTCCCTTCCCTCGCTGTCCACCGACCAGGTCGCCGCGTTCGTTGAGCTGGCGCGCTGCGGCAGCCTCCGACACGCTGCCGAGGCCCTGCACATCTCGGAACAGGGAGTGCGGAATCGGCTGGTGGTCTTGGAACGTCGCATCGGCGCCGAACTCTACCGCAAGAGTCGCGGGCCACGGACGAACGACCCCCTCACGCCACACGGACACGAATTCCTCCCGCTGGCACAGCGGTACCTCGAAGCGGCGCGCGGATTGACGGAGCGCGTCGGTGAGTCGGGCGCTCCCCACGAGATTCACATCGCGGCCAGCCAATACTTGATCCTGTACGTGTTGATCGACGCCGTTCGCCGGTTTCATCGGGCGTTTCCGGCAGTCCGCGTGCGAATGAGCAACTACACCGAACAGGAAATCGAGCAGCGGTTGTTGCACGACCGCGAGATTGCCTTCGGCCTGGCGGCCCCCTACGAAACTCCGCCTGAACTCGAATACCGCAATCTGTTCCCGCTCGAGTGGAGCCTGATCACTCCGCGCCACCATCCGCTCGCGCGTCTCAGAAAAATCTCGTTGCAAAAGATCGTCGGCACGCCGCTGATCCTGTTCGAGCGCGGTTCGACGGGGCGGCAACACGTAATCGATGCGTTTCACGCCGCCGGACTCTCTCCCCGCATTGAAATGGAGGCCACCAACACCGAGATCATCGTTCGCATGGTGGAAGCCGGAATGGGGATCTCGATCGTGCCGCTGCTTGCCAGCGGAATCGTCACCAAGGGCCGCAAAGTGGCCGTCCGCAGCCTGGCCCGGCAGGTGCGTCCCATTCAATCCGGGCTATTGAAACGACGCGGCGAGACCCTGTCGCCCGCGAGCGTCGCCTTCATCACGTTTCTGACGCCGCCCAAAGACCGTTGATTCGGCGCTTTCCTGATGTCGCACTGCACAGTGGCCCAGGGTGGCCGCCTTGCGAATCCGTCGGCAGTCAGCCCATGATTCGACAAGCATTCGCATCTCAATGGTCAGCGAAAAGGACATGTGGATGATCGGCCTCCGAGGCCCGTTGGGCGACCGAGAACTCTGGCTGCCTTTCGTGGCAGTCGTTGTGATTTCGTTAATGCGAGCGGGGGACGCGGCGGCTGCCGATCCGCCGAAGGATTGGCTCGGCGAATGGGCGCGGATCAAGCCGATCGTCCCGCGGGGGTACGTCTGTTATCGCGCGGAAAAACCGCCGACTATCGACGGACGCCTGGATGACCCCGCCTGGAAGCGCGCCCCGTGGACCGACGATTTTGTCGACATCGAGGGCGATCGCCGACCGAAGCCGCGGTTCCGCACCCGCGCCAAGATGTTGTGGGACGACCACTATTTTTACATCGCGGCCGAGCTGGAAGAGCCGCATGTCTGGGGCACTCTCACCAGGCACGATTCGGTCATCTTTAACGACAACGATTTCGAGGTCTTCATCGATCCCGACGGCGACAACCACGACTACTACGAATTCGAGATCAACGCCCTCAACACGAGCTGGGATCTCTTCCTGCCGCGGCCGTACAAAGACGACGGCCGGGCCGACAACGGCTGGGACATCCCCGGGCTCAAAACGGCCGTCCACGTCGCCGGCACGCTGAACGATCCGTCCGATCGCGACACCGGCTGGACGGTCGAAATCGCCATCCCCTGGGAGGCTTTGCGCGAATCCGCCCATCGCCCGACCCCGCCGCGCGACGGCGATCAATGGCGCGTCGACTTCTCCCGCGTCGAATGGCAGCACCAGATCGTCGCAGGCAAGTACCAAAAGGTGCCGAACACGCGCGAGGACAACTGGGTCTGGTCACCCACCGGCATCGTCGACATGCACCGCCCGGAGCGCTGGGGCAACGTGCAATTTTCGACGAACGCGCCGGGCAACGTTCACTTCAAACCCGATCCGACGCGGCAGTGGCGCGACGCCTTGATGGAGATCTACTACCACCAGCGCGCCTTCCAGGAGAAACATGGCCACTGGGCCAAGAGTCTCGATCAACTCGCTCTGGCTCCGCAGACGTTGGCTCTCAAGCCCCACTTAAGGGCCAGCGGCGATCGGTTTCGAGCGACGATCGACATTCGGGAGGGCGAGGCTCCCGCCGAGCAGCGGCTTTACAATCAATCCAGAAATTCGGCTCAGCGGGAGCTTCGCCCTCCCGATGGACTCCCGATCCGCCGCGGCGCACCGGCCACGATGGTGGTTCGCCAAGACGCACGGCTCCGCCGCATCCATCCGAACGACGACTTGCTCGACGCGCTCACAGCCATCCTAGACGTGCAAGCGGCCGCCTGGAACCGCGGCGACATCGACGGCTTTATGGAACACTACTGGAAGTCCGAAGACCTGACCTTCAGCTCTGGCGGCAAGACCACCCGCGGCTGGCAAACGACCAGGGACAACTACAAGCTGCGCTACCCCACCCGCGAACGAATGGGCAAGCTCACCTTCGACCAGCTCGAAGTTTTTCCGCTCGGCGACAACGCCGCCCTGCTCCTAGGCCACTGGCACCTCGACCGCACCGGCCCGGTCGGCGGCAACTTTTCGCTCGTCTTCCGCAGGATCGACGGCGCCTGGGTCATCGTGCACGACCATACTTCTTTGAAGAGGGACTAGGAGAAGGGCACCCATCATGATCGCCTGCATCCGATCTTCGCCCGGGCCTGCTACGAATCTCGTCAATCGCCTTTTTTCTTTCCTGACAGCCCTTGGGCATTCTTGAGCAGTTCAATGAGTTCCGCCGTGGGAGTCGGGGGTTGTTTGCTGAATTGGATGTTTTCCGCTCCCAGAACGCGGGCGTACCGTGCAAAGCGCGTCGCGTGATCCAGATCTTGTGTGCCCGCCAGGAGCAGAGACATTGCACGGGACTCGTAATAAGCTGCGATCCGCAGATAATATTCCTGCACATTGACGAGGGCACCGATCAAGTAGACCAGCAGGCCGATCGTCGAAAAGCGAATGAAGGCGCTGAAAATAATCGTTGCGGTTTCCTCAGTCATCTTCGTGGAGTCTCCGGTGGTGGTTCCAGCGGCTCAGGCTTACGCGGTTATGGTTTTTCTTCGGAATTGGCCTCGGGTTCAGGAGTTGGTCGAACCAGAGAGGAGAGGGCATCGATCACAACCCGGCAGGCTCTCTGCGATCTTTCTTTTGCGGATGCAAGCTCTTCCTGAGCAAACCGCCGCGACGTTTTGACATCGTCATCGACACTCGTCGCCGCGGCCTCAACCAGCGCTTGCAGCAAACCTATCCGCCGCGCAAGCACCTTCATCGCGGTTGTAAATCCCTTGAGACGGTTAACGCCCTTCTGATCAAGAGTCGCCTGCATTTTCCGGTTGACGGCGCGTTGGATCGCGTCTGCATGAGTCGACAGGTCATCGGCTGCGGCGCGTACATTTCGCGTCGCGTCTTTGATTTTTTGCGATAGGTCGCTTGCAGCGCGCTGGTCATTCGCGTCAAAATTTTTCACCTCCACGCGCAATTTGTCCGGGGCCCTCAATTGCAGGTCTTGGACTTTCACTTGGACATCGGGAACCTTCACCTGCACATCCGGAACTTTGACTTGCACATCCGGAACTTTGACTTGCACATCCGGAACATTGACTTGCACATCGGGTACCTTCAGTTGCACCTCCGGAACCTTCACCTGCACGTCTGGCACCTTGACCTGCACGTTCGGTATTTTCAGTTGGACGTCCGGAACCTTCACTTGCACGTCGTCGACCTTGACATGAATTTCCGCAACCTGCATGCCCCGAGGTACCTGGGCAGGAGTGCTGGCCGGGCCATCGCTTTTGCCAGACGTCCCGTCACCGCCTTTGCCGGAGTTGCCGCTATCGCTTACTCTAAACAGCGACCGTAACGGCAAAGGCTCACCCTTGTAGTCAAGTTTAGCGATTTGACCTGAGTAGAGGAAAACACCAATCGCCAGCGCGCCCAGGAAGGCTTGCACGGGGTAGAGTAAATTGGCGCGCCAGCGAAATTCAGCAGCCCGTGAACGCATCTTGCTGGCCTCGCGACTGCCAAGCTTGTGGGCGCTAGAGCGAAGGTCGGTGAGCTTCCTTTCGGTTGTGTCGAGCTCACGCGTTATGTCGTTTTGCCATTCCCATCGTTGCTGCTTGGCCGCAACCCGTTCTAAGCGTCGGAGCCGTCGGGCGAGTTCTTGGTGCCGATAAAGTTCGCCCTGAAGCTTGGCAACTTGCTCAAGAAGCTTGCGCTCTTTGACATCTAGGCGCTCTTTCGGCCTGCGAAGCCATAATGCGATTGTCGACCAGATACTCTTTATGAACAGGAACGGCTCTTTCTGGGCCTCTTGCTGAGTCGGGTCAGCTTCGTCTGGATTCGCTGGGGAATCACTGCTCATGGCGACAGTCACACTCGCGGACAACGTGAATGTAGGTCGATGCGATAGTAATCCGTCAAACTCGCTGAATCAACAAGTTATCGGCCTCTCGTGGGAGAGGGCCGGGGTGAGGGCAGATTTCCGATCCGACCAACTGGCACTGGTTCGGCGCACTAGGTGTCGTCGGCACCACAGGCCACCGGTTCCGCCGCGTCGTACATTTCGGCTGCGGCAGCGAGGGCTTCGGTGGTGGTGATGTGGTGCTCGGCGGTCGGACGTAGCGGGCGGATGCGCCCCGGCGAGCCAGAGGCAGAGGATCGTGGCGTCGCCGGAAACGAGGCCCAGAATCGGCACGTGCAGCAGGCGGCAGCTGGCAAACGACGAAGGACAACTACAAGCTGCGTTACCCCACCCGCGAACGCATGGGCCAACTGACCTTCGACGGCCTCGAAGTCTTTCCGCTAGGCGACTCCGCGGCCTTCTTATTAGGCCACTGGCACCTCGACCGCACCGGCCCGGTCGGCGGCAACTTTTCGCTCGTCTTCCGCAGGATCGACGGCGCCTGGGTCATCGTGCACGACCATACGTCGCGCGCTCCGTAGGATCTCGTAAAGCGGCGAGTCGCTTTCGGCGCCACTGCTTGAATTTGAGGAGCGCAGTGTAGCCAAATAAGCGTTGAGCGCCTCTTCGACACCTTCCATCAGGTCGTGTTCGCGGAAATTCACTTCAGAGATCGCTTCGCCGCGGGTCATCCGCTGGAACACGCCTTCCAGTCGCTTCAACGGACCGACGACCCGGTGCGTGAGGCGAGTGCTGTCGAAGAGCAGGATTGGCAAAACCACGATCGGGAAGAGAGCCATCCAGGCATAGTGATGGATAAACGACTCGAGAAAAGGGGCCGCTGCCGCATGGGGCTCGTTCCCCAAGTACACGGGCAGGCGCTGCAGGTATTCCAGAGCAAACAATGCGGCGAAGAGAATCACGTGATACGCGATCCAAAAAACCGCGACCTGCGCGACGATCCGCCCGTGGATCTTCCAACCCAAATAGATCTTGGTGCGATGAAAGTTCGTTCTTTTCATGGGCCACTCCCGTTCGTGACTTCAAGCGTACGTCGCGCTTCGAGGGAAATCTCGAACGTCGAAACGACCGAGACAGCCCATCGGAAACGGGAGTTCCGATTGTGCTGACGTTGCGGGCGTTGCCGCGATTTCAAAGAACTCTTCGAGATCGGGGAACTACCGCTCGTCCACACCGCAACCCACCGGCTCCGCCGCGTCGTACATCTCGGCTGCGGCGGCGAGGGCTTCGGTGGCGGTGATGTGGTGCTTGGCGGTCGGACGTAGCGGGCGGATGCGGCCGGCGAGCCAGAGGCAGAGCATCGTTGCCGCCGCGGAGACCACGCCCAGAATCGGCACGTGCAGCAGGCGGCCGTCGAGGGACTCGGCGGTGATGAGGCCCCGGTACGAATGCCCCAATTACGACGGACCAAGAGAACAGGGCCGGCACTCGCTAGCGCCAGCCCTGTTGATGATTTACGTCGTGATCGTCGTTAAATCTGTTGCGGATCGACGAAGTAGTCCACGCGAACGTTGAGGGCCGAGCCCCAATTCACGTTCAGCCAGAGCTGCACAGAACCGTTGGCCGGCGCGATGTTGGAGATCGCCATTTGCGCAGACCCAATAAAGCGGTTGATCCGCGCGTCTGTCGCATATTCGCACGGAGAAGCGAACACGCGTGAGTCGGCCGTGATGTTCGGGTCGTTGATCTGCAGTTTCACCTGGCCATTTCCGTGCCACGTGGCGAATCCCGTGTAGCTGGCGCCACTCAGCCGATTTGCGACTCCGTTTCGCTGACCCTGCAGAGTCACCACCGGGGCCGGCAAACTGCTGCCGTAGGCTAGCGCAGTCTTGCCGCTCGGGGCGCCGGGACCGGCCTGCTCGTGCCCAGTCTCGGCAAAGATAATAGCCAACGCGCTCCCGATCGGAACTCCCAAGCCTGTGCACGGATCAGGACCGGGCGCGGCGCTGAAATCGCCGTTCGATCCGGTCACAATGTCGGTAAACGCCTTCGGATTTTTCCAGAGCGTCTCGCCGACAAACCCCAGGCCCTTGCCGAACGCGGCAAATAATCCGGAGTAGAACGGCGCCACGGCGCTCGTTCCGCCCACGGCCTGCTCGACACCGTTGATCACGACCAGGTAGCCGGTCTGCGGATCGGCGTCGGCGGCGACGTCGGGAACCATTCGCCCGCCGTTGGAACCCGGAGGAGCGCCGTTGCTGCTTTCCCAGGGGGGCATCGGGAAGATATTGGAATAGCCTCCGCCCGTGCCTTCCCCGTTGGGATTCCCATTGCCCCAAACGGTCTCTTCCGACCCTTCGAATTTCGTCGTGCCGCCGCAGCCGATGATGTGAGGGCACGACGAGGGCATATCGACATTGGCGCCAGGGCCGCCATCACCTGACGCGTTGTCGCCAGCGGCCGCGAACACGGCCAGCCCTTTTTGGACGGCATTCAAGACGGCGTCTTCCATCGACTTGGCAGCACCGGGTGCACTTTGCTCCCACCGCTTTTCGTCAGAACCCCAACTGATCGACAGCACATCGCAACCCGCGTCGACCGCTGCGTCGACCACAGCCTCGAACGATTTGAAGTCATTGGGTGCCCAAAACATCTTGATCGTGGGCATCGTGCCGGTTGCATAGTAGTACACGGCTGCGGCGACCTGGATGTCGAGCAGGACCTCGCCGTCGTCGGCACTGCCGGGGGAATTCGTGCCGCCCGACACCGAGACATCGGTGACGGAGATTCTCGGGAGGCCGTTATTGGCCGAGAATTTGTCGAGATCGCCTTGGGTATAGCCTCCGCCGAGTTCAAGAATTCCGATGACGCCGCCGCCCGGACAAGTTCCTTTCGGGATGTCGTAGGCCGCGCAGAGATCGGCTACTCTCCAGTCCGAGGTCGCCAGAGACCGCAGGGGTTTTGGGTACTCGATGTACGATTTCGCCGCTGCAGCGGCCGCGCGCCGGACACCGCCACCGCCGCCTTTTCGTTGGTGTTTCAGATACGACTTGCTTGCTGTTGCCATCGTTGCACCTCCTGCAATTGAGTGAGTGACACGAAGCCGATTTTCAGCGACTCATACGACTGATGTGGTCGTGTGCCGTGAGATGGATTGCCAAGAGTGGCTTGGCTGTTGGCGCGCGGCGCACTGAACACTGCCCGAATTGGCGCCATAACTCTTACTCTTTCTACCGCTGCAAGCGTTCAATTCAATCACCTAAACAGGCTATGCCCATACCAACAGGCCATACGAAGGGCTGCGCAAACGACGCAATTTAGCAGTGCGTTGGCCGCGCAGACCGGCGCGAATTCGAAGAGGTCCGATGCTCAGTAAAAAGTCGGGAGGCGCAACGAAAACGCTTGCTGGAGTCAGACGACTCTTGACGGATGGCGCGAGAGGGCGCCACGCGAGTCCGCTAGTCTCGAGCTAGCGTCGCGTTACCGCTCGTCCACACCGCAACCCACCGGTTCCGCCGCGTCGTACATCTCGGCCGCGGCGGCGAGGGCTTCGGTGGTGGTGATGTGGTGCTCGGCAGTCGGACGGAGCGGGCGGATGCGGCCGGCGAGCCAGAGGCAGAGCATCGTCGCGGCGGCGGAGACCAGACCCAGAATCGGCACGTGCAGCATTCGGCCGTCTGCAGCTTCGGCGACGATCAGGCCGCCCACGTAGGTGCCGAAGCCGATCGAGAGGTGTTGCACCGACGAGTTGGCGCTCAAGAAGCCGCCGCGGCGGTGCGGCTCGACGCTGCCGGTGATCATCGCCATCGCGGCCACCATGCGGCCCGAGTTGCAGACCATCAATGCTGCCATGATGGCGACCGCCACGGCCACCGGCACCGGCACCAGGTTCGCCGCGGCCAGCGTGAGCACGGCCGAAAGGGGGGCGATAATGCGGAACACGCGGAGCTTCCCGTAACGATCCGCCAGCCGCCCGATCAGCGGCGCGGAGAACAGAGTCACCGCGCCGCCGGCGATGTACACCAGCCCAAGCTCGTCCTCGGTCATGCCAACGTTGCTGACCAGAAACGGGCTCATGTAGGGAAAGATCGTGAACGCGGCCACCATCAACATCACGATCAGGGCGAACGCGTTCAGGTGATTGGGCTG
>DASZIA010000157.1:0-3168 GCA_035949535.1 Planctomycetaceae bacterium
CACCTGGCTCACGCCTCAATGGAACCGACTTGCGCCGTGGCGGATGTGCGAACGGACGCCCACGGCAAAGTCACCAAATGCTACCTGCAAGCTGCGACCCAGAACCCGCAAGCGGTCCAACAATCCGTGGGCCCAGCCCTGGGCATCCCCAACGACCAGGTCGAGTGCGACGTGACTTTGCTCGGCTCTGGTTTCGGGCGAAAGAGCAAGCCCGATTATTGTGTTGAGGCTGCCTTGCTTTCGCGGGAATTGAAACGGCCCGTTCACATGACTTGGACCCGCGAAGACGATGTGCAGCACGACTACTATCACACCATTTCGGCGATTCACTGTGAGGCGGCGGTCGGCGAAAACGGACGTCCGGTGGCGTGGTTGCAACGCGTGGCCTATCCGAGCATCGGTTCCACATTTTCGAAGGGAGCCGACCGGCCTGCGGCGTTTGAAGCCGAAATGGGACATACCGATTTGCCGTACGACGTTCCGAATTTGCAGTTGGAAGTGTGCCGAGCCAAGGCCCACACGCGGATCGGATGGTTGCGTTCGGTCTGCCATATCCAGCAAAACTTCGCCGTTGGATCCTTCGTCGATGAGCTGGCCCATGCCGCCGGTCGCGATCCCCTCGACTATTTACTCGACGCCTTGGGTGACGATCGCATGATCGACCTGGCCGCTGCAAAGCTTTCAAATCGGGGGGCAAAGTCCAAAGATTACCCCTACGACGTAGGCCGCTTAAAGAACGTCGTGAGGCGGGTCGCGAAGAACGCCGATTGGTCGCGGCAGAAGGCTTTGCCAAAAGGGCGTGGACTGGGCATCGCGTGCTGCCGATCGTTCCTGGGTTACACCGGCCATGTCGTTGAAGTCACGGTCAGCCGCGATGGAAAACTCACCATCGATCGTATTTGGTGTTCGATCGACTCCGGGACGATCGTCAGCCCCGACCGGGTGTTGGCTCAAGTTCAGGGCGCAGCCGTCATGGCTTGCTCGCACGCGGTCTTTGGGGAACTTACCTTCAAGCAGGGACGCACCGTGCAGTCGAATTTCGATTCGTTCCACGTCGCCAAAATGAGCGAGGCACCCAAAGACATCGTTGTCGATATCGTTCCAAGCGAAGCTGCGCCGGCTGGAGTCGGCGAAACGGGTGTGCCCTCCACGGCACCCGCTCTTTGCAACGCGATCTTTGCTGCGACCGGGAAGCGGATCCGCGACCTCCCAATCAAGAATCACAACCTTTCCTGGTCTTAACTGCTTCGCAACTTGAAGCGTCGATTGAATTCTGTCTGGCAGTGGCCTTGGCCCTGACGGGGACTGATCCTGTACGCCAAGGCGTGGCCTCTTTGCCTAGCGTCGAATTAGCCAGGGGAAACGCAACGCCTCAATTCGAGCTGTCGATCGGCTCGTACTGCCCGCGCAGGTGCACGAGAGCATCGGTCGGGTTCATATTGAAGAGTGCCCTGCCGCCGGTCCCCCATTGCCCGCGGTGATAATGGAAGACCGCCGCCGCGTCGCGAACCATGCCGACGGCTTCGAGGCCCTCCATGTCGCCCCCCTCAATGGCTTCGAATCGAATGTTGACGCCGACGAAGGCCGTGAGCATCCCCGTCTGCACGTCGCGGCCGAAGGCGACTGAGTCGAGCCAATCGCATTCCAGCCACCGCAGGTCGCGCGGTTTTCCCAGGGACGCGGCGCGTCGAAAAAACTGTGCCTCCAAGTGCTCGCGATGCAGACGAAACTCCCGAATGGCCCGTTCGCTGCGGCGCGCGCGCCAAGCTCGGAGAGGTGACCACCACCAGGCGAGGGAGACCACGAGACTCTTCCTTTCGAATGGATCGCGCCGATTCCTAACGGCCGATCCTAGAGAGCATCAGATGTTGGCGGCAAGCGGTGAGGATGGCCGGCGCTTGACCGGCGCGTTCGCCGACCGGTATTTTGCCCGCGACTCATGATTCCTTGATTGAGCACTTTCGCTTATGCCCCTCCTCGGATCGCATCTGTCGATTGCCGGCGGTTATTACAAAGCGGTGGAAGCCGCGGCCGCGCTCAAGATGGATTGCGTGCAGATCTTCACCAAGAACAACAATCAATGGAAAGGCAAGGCCCTGTCGGCTGAAGACGTGGCCCTGTTTCGCGACGCGATCGAGCGGACGGGCATTCGCATGCCGTGCGGGCACGATAGCTACCTGATCAACCTGGCAAGCCCCACGGAATCGCTGTGGCAGCAGTCGTTGGACGCGTTCGTGATCGAAATCGAACGGGCCGAGGCGCTGGGACTGGTCGGGCTTGTGATCCATCCGGGAAGCTGCGTCGACTCTTCCGAAGAAGAAGGATTGCGGCGGATCGTCCTGGCAATTGACAAGGCCTTCAAACAAACCAGGCACGCGAAGGTGCAAATCTGGCTGGAGACCACCGCCGGTCAGGGTTCTTCGCTCGGCCATCGGTTCGAGCACCTGCGGGTGATCCTCGACGGCGTGAAGGAGCGGCATCGGTTGGGCATTTGCATCGACAGTTGTCACGTCTTCGCGGCTGGTTACCGTCTCAGTTCGGCAGCGGACTACCGGGCGACGCTGGCAGAATTCGACTCGATCGTGGGTCTCCAGTGGGTCCGAGCCTTTCATTTGAACGACAGCAAACGGGAGTTTGGCAGTCGCGTCGACCGTCACGAGCACATTGGCAAGGGGCACTTGGGGCGCGAAGCATTTCGGAACATTCTCAACGACCCGCGCTTTGCCGCTCTGCCGATGTATCTCGAAACCCGCAAAGGGATCGTGAATGGCAAGTCGCTCGACGCCATGAACCTTGCGACGCTGCGGCGGTTGATGAAGCCCAAATCGGCGCACGGCAAAACCGGAAAAGGCCCTAAAGTCTGACACCTTTTGCAAGTCGCGGGCATCCTGCCTCTCCGGACCCATTTCCTCATTGCCGGCCTCAAAGCCGTTTCAACTACACAAAGCAGTTCACGCCCGATCTTCGGAATCGTCGATCAGAAGCCAACGCGGCTCAACAAAGTCGCGTCGGGCCGTCGCCATTTCGAGGAAACGGGTAATGAAATTTAATTCTCGCCTACTGATTAGCGAGCTCTGCGCGGCAGCTGCGACGGCGCTTGTTTCCGCAATCCTGATCGCCGGCTGCGCAAGCGGAGAGCGAACGGGCAAGTTCTGGGACAAAGGGGAC
>DASZIA010000158.1:0-6211 GCA_035949535.1 Planctomycetaceae bacterium
GTCGGGGTCAAATCCGATGACCTCACGCGGTGGCGAATCTTGCGGAAGAGTTTAGACGCGCGGTCGCCTCGCGATTTGCAATTTGTCTATTCGGCGGTCGTTGACGTCCCCGATGAACCGCAGAGATTCGCCCAATTGCGACCGGAGAGCGGGGCCGACGACGTGCAATGGTTTTCCCCGCTGCGCTTCGACCAGCCGGATCCCGGAAGTGAGCCGTTGCCCGAGCGACCGGTGGTCATTGGCAGCGGGCCGGCAGGGCTGCTCGCCGGTTATTACCTCGCGCTGCGTGGCTATGCGCCCTTGATTCTCGAGCGGGGACGTGCGGTGAAGGAACGCGTGCCCGCCGTTCGCGACTTCGATCGCGGCGGAGAGCTCGACTGCGAAAACAACTACCTGTTCGGCGAGGGGGGAGCCGGCTGTTTCAGCGACGGCAAGCTGACGTGTCGCATGGGCGGACCGGACGTTGACTGGGTGCTCGAGCGCATGATCGAGTGCGGCGGGCGGCCCTCGATCGTCTACGATTATCGGCCCCATTTGGGGAGCAACCGGCTGCCGATGATCTGCCGGAATTTCCGCCGCAAGATCGAGGCGCTGGGAGGCGAATACCGCTTTGGCTGTCGCGTCGAGCGGCTCGATATCGTGGACGCACGCATCCGCGGGCTGGCGACGTCGAGCGGCTACGTGCCGACGACCGTGGTGGTTCTGGCAATCGGGCATAGCGCCCGCGACACATACCAGATGCTGCTGGACGTCGGCGTGCCCATCTCGCCTAAAGCCTTCCAGCTGGGGCTGCGGATCGAGCATTCTCAGGCCCAGATCAATCGCCAAAAATACGGACGCCGCGAATATCTTGAAATGCTGGGCGCCGCCGATTATTCATTGACCGCCCGCGGCCAGCGCGATGTATTCACCTTTTGCATGTGCGCGGGGGGCTACGTCATTCCCAGCGTCTCCGAACCTGAAATGTTCTGCACGAACGGAATGAGCAACTCGCGGCACGATACGCCGTTCGCAAACAGCGGCCTCGTGGTGACGCTTTCGGCCGACGAATTCGGCAGCCAACATCCGCTTGCGGGCATGGAATTGCAGCGACGATTCGAGTCGGCCGCGTTTCGCCTGGCAGGGAGCGATTACCGCTGCCCGATTCAGCGGGTCGAAGATTTTTTGGCAGGCCGCAGCCCCGATCCGCAGTCGCTTTTGCGTTCATCCTTTCAACGAGGGGTCAGGCCGGTCAATATGGAAGAGCTGATCCCACAACCGGTCGTCGATTCGCTTCGCTGGGGACTGCCGGTCATGGATCGGAAATGGAAGGGAAACTTCCTGCGCGACGCCGTCCTGGTTGGGCCGGAGATGCGCGGAAGCTCGCCGGTACGCCTGGAACGCGATTCGCAAACCAGGCAGAGCCCGGGAATCGCCGGGCTGTACCCCGTGGGTGAAGGGGCCGGCTTTGCGGGAGGGATCGTGTCAGCCGCCGTTGATGGGCTGCTGAGCGCGAAGGCGCTTGCGGGACAGTTTGCGCCGTTGATCTGCAGGACGCACGCCTGACGAGAGCGCCTCGATCAGGCGGTCGGAACGTCTCAAGGACTGGTGCCAAGGCTGAGGGATCGCCTTTCGGTCGTGTCTACCCGGCGACGGTCCAGTCCGATGCCGCCTTGCGGCTGCGTCGGAATGTTCCATCGCCGGATTGCACCATTTACATTCCATCGGGAATCGGGTCCGTGGAAAAGCGATGGATCTGGCCGTTCGAGCTGCTCGACAAGCTCGGCGAGGGCGGAATGGGCGTCGTTTACCGCGCCCGTTACGTCGTCGATAACCGGCACGTCGCCGTGAAACTTCTGCCGCAGGACGTCGCGAACGCCACGATTCTCTCGAGGTTCGAGCGCGAGCTGGAAATTCTGAAAACGCTGCGTCACCCCAATATCGTTCGGTCGTTTGGCGGCACGTGCGAGGGAAACCAGCGCTTCTACGCAATGGAACTTGTCGAGGGGGGAACGCTCGACAAGCTGCTCGAAGAGCGCGGCAAATTCTCGGCTGAAGTCGCGGTGCAGTTCGCGCTGCAAATGGCCTCAGGCCTGGCGTACGCGCACGAACGGGGCATCGTCCATCGCGACGTCAAGCCAGGCAACTTTCTGCTGACGACCGCGGGCAAGTTGAAGCTCAGCGACTTCGGGCTGGCGACCGTCGAAGCGGCCACGAAGATTACCGCGGCCGGCAAAACGATGGGCACGTTTCCCTACATGGCTCCGGAGCAAATCCGCGGCCGGCCGCCGGTGTCGCCTCAGACAGATTTGTACGCTTTGGGGTGCGTCATTTTCGAGATGCTTACTGGCCGCACGCCCTTCATCGGGGATACGCCGGCCGAAGTGATGCACAAGCACCTAGATGCTCGTCCGCCGAAGATCGCCGAGTTCGCCCCCGACTGCCCGATGGGTCTCGAATCCTTGGTGCGCGACCTGTTGCAGAAAGAGCCGACCGATCGACCGGCGAGCGCCTTCGAAGTCGCGAAACGGCTCACCGACCTCGACGGCACGCCCACTCGCACGCCGACTCCCCGACCTCGGGCCGCCGAATCGCCTTCCTCGCTATCGACACTGACGCCACCCAAGGGCATCGTGGCGCAAGGTCGACTGGCAGCGGAGGCCCTGGAAAGGTCGACTCGCAACAAATGGCTCATCCCGCTGATTTGCGTCGCTTTAGGGCTTTCGGTGGCGTTGAATTTTCGATCGCTCGACAGCACGGTCCAAAAAAACCGGGCCGAAGAATTGTGGTTTGAGGCCTTCAAGAGCGACCGTACCGAACTGCGAAACGAGGCCGCACGGGCGATGGGAGAGATCGCGAGAACCTCACCCGCCGCTGCCGATAAGCTGGTGGAAGCCCTTGCGGATCCAAGGCCCATAGTGCGCTTGAGTGCCCTCGAGGGACTTGAGAATTCCGGACCCGCAGCGCGCTCCGCGACGACCGCATTGATGCGGGTCCAAAATAACGACGACAACGATTTCGTGCGGCGCAAAGCCACCGAGCTCTTAAAGACGATTCAAGGGTCCCCTGAAGGAGTATCAGCCAGCATTGGTACTTTCCTCTCCTGGAGCATCGCGATTGTAGTTGGCGTCGGCATCGCCGCCGTTGCATTCTTCACACTGCGGAAGCCCTCACGCACGGTCCGAACCAGTCGTTGACGTCGATGTGCGCGGCGAGATACATTGAAAACTAGTGCGCGACCGGCAATTCTGCCCGGCGCTTTGGGGTCGAATCGCCTCTCGTCGACAGCTCAGTTTTGGATCGTGCCCCTGACCGATTGTGCCCTGACGGATTGACCGGGCCATGCTCGCCAAGCGGATAATTCCTTGTCTCGACGTGCACGCCGGACGCGTGGTGAAGGGAATCAACTTCCTGAATCTTCGGGACGCCGGCGATCCCGTTGAGGTGGCATCGCGCTACGAGTCTGAAGGGGCCGACGAGCTCGTGTTTCTGGACATCACAGCCAGTCACGAGGAGCGCGAAATCATGCTCGACGTGGTGCGACGCACGTCGGAAGTCGTCTTCATGCCGCTGACGGTCGGCGGCGGCATTCGCACGCTCGAAGACATCCGCACGCTGCTCAAAGCCGGATGCGACAAAGTCTCGATCAACTCCGCCGCGGTTAAAAATCCGCAATTTGTGCAGGAGGCGGCGTTGCGCTTTGGCAGCCAGTGTATTGTCGTCAATATCGACCCCAAGCGAGTTCGCAACGACGGTCGCGAGGTGTGGGATGTCCACATTAATGGCGGGCGAATTCCCACGGGGCTGGAAGCGGTCGCCTGGGCGCGCGAGGTCGAGCGTCTGGGGGCCGGAGAGATTGTACTGACATCGATGGACGCAGACGGCACTCAGGATGGTTACGATATCGAAATCACGCGAGCGGTGGCGGACGCGGTTCGGATTCCGGTTGTCGCCAGCGGTGGGGCAGGCGGGCCCCAGCACTTGTATGACGTGCTGACGGAAGGGAACGCGAGTGCGGCCCTCGCCGCCAGCATTTTTCACTACGGAACTTATACGATCCAGGCGACCAAGCGCTTTTTGGCGGAACGGGGAGTGCCCGTCCGCCTCCTGGCAAGCTAAAGGCACTGGACAAGCGAGAAGTTATGGCGACGGCGACCGACGTTCGCGTGAAGTCTTCCGAACGACGCGACAATGAAATCGACAAGATCTACCGGCAGCTCATCAAGCACAACGGCTCCGATCTCCACATGCAGGTTGGCAAGCCACCCATCTTGCGCGTCCGCGGGACGCTGCGCGAGCTGCAGATGGATCCCATCACCAAGGAGCGGATGTGGGAATTGTTCGACCCGATGATCAGCGACCGGGATCGGCAGATCTACCAAGATACGGGGGGCTGCGACTTTTCCTACGTGGTCGTTAGCGACGGCGATCCGTGGCGTTTCCGCGTGAACATGTTGATGCAGATGGGTAACCCCGGGATGGTTTCCAGAAAGGTCGAGCGGTTTATCCCGAATTTTGAGGGGCTCTATTTGCCCCCCATCATGGAGGAACTCTGCAAGTTCGATCAGGGAATGGTTCTTCTGGCCGGCGTAACGGGAAGCGGCAAGAGCACCACGATCGCCAGCATGTTGGATTGGGTCAATCACAACATGCGCAAACACATCCTGACGATCGAGGACCCGATTGAATTCGTTTACACGGCGGACAAGTGCCTGATCAACCAGCGCGAAGTCGGCATCGACGTCAAGGATTTCAAGATCGCGATGAAACACGCGGTCCGCGAAGACCCGGACATCATGCTGGTGGGAGAAATGCGCGACATGGAGACGTTCGAGACCGCGTTGCACGCCGCCGAGACGGGTCACCTCGTTTTTGGAACGATTCACGCTTCCAGTTCGCCCAGCACGGTCGGCCGTATTCTCGACCTCTTCCCGAACGACATGCACAAGGCTCTGCGCGGCAGCATGGCCTTCAACATGCGGGGAATCATTGCCCAGAAGCTGATCAAGACGATTTGTGAAGACGGCAAGGGTCCGGGGCGCGTTCCGATCGTGGAGATCATGACTTTTAACCCGACCGTCAAGAAATTGATCCTCGAGGAACAAGACGAGAAACTTCCGGCCGCCATGCGCATCGGCAAGGAAGAGGGGATGCAGCGCTTCAACGAAAGTCTGTACGCATTCCTGCAAAAAGATATGATCAGCCGGGCAGCGGCCTTTGAGATTTCGCCCAACGTCGAAGAGCTGAAAATGATGATCAAGGGGATCGACGTGAAGGCTGCGGCCATCCTCTAACGTCGACTCGATTCATTAGAGATGTAACCATCGAGTTCGATCGCAGAAAGAAGTACCGCGTGAAAGCGAATTGCAAATTGGGCTCCTGGAGTCGGGTGCTCATTCTCTTCGCGCTTCTGTTGGCGCAGGTTGCCGCGCCGCGCGCTGCCAGAGCGCAGACATCGAAAGCCGCCACTGGCACGAAATCGGCCGCCAAGACGGATACGGCTGCGGCCGCTGCGGCGCCTGCCGCCGGCGATCGTTTCCCGCCGAATCCGGTCCAGTTTTATCGCGGGAACGCACCCCCTCCCCAAGACGGATCGAGCGTCGGCGTCGACGTCGGCGAATATTTGAGCCGAGTCGCTCTGATTCTCTTCCTGGGATTGTTGGCGGCGTGGACGTTCATCTGCCGGTTTGTCGACGAAGACAGCCGCGGGCTCAAGGTCCGGCCCGAATTCTGGAACTCGGTCTTTGTGCTCACGGGAGTCGTGGGGTTTCTGATTGCGCTCGCTTCGCCTCTGTATGTCGTGGGTGTGTTGTCGGTGCTGTTGACCTGCGGCGTACCGTTCGGCTTTTACGTTCAAGAGCGAAATCGCCGCGTGCCGGAGTCCAGCAAAATCCTGACGCCGCAACACATCCGCGGCGTCGTGCACCGCTGGGCCGCCCGCCTGGGCATCAAGCTCGGGCGCCGGGATGGTGGGGACGAGGGGGCCGGACCTCCGATCGAGTTCATCGGCAAGTCGGACGCCAGCGGCAAGGGCGATCGCTCCCGCACGCGACAGGTCGAAAACTCAAAAGGTTACATGGCGGCCAAAGAACTCGTCTACGACGCGATCCTCCGCCGCAGCACCGACATTCACCTGGAGCCCAAAGAAGATGAGATGTCGGTTCGACTGCGAATCGACGGCGTGATGTATCCGACGGAACCGTTCGACCGGGTTGTCGGCGACGCGGTGATG
>DASZIA010000159.1:0-5252 GCA_035949535.1 Planctomycetaceae bacterium
CCAAAGCGACCGATGGGCGGCAATCGCTTCGCGCTCGGAATCCGACATGGCCACGACGACAACGGAAAAAGGCTACCGCGGGATGGGCATGGAAGGCCCCATCGCCCGTTGGTACGCGCGCATTACCCGACCGTCGCTGCCGGAGTTTCAGGCGATTGCTCAACGAGTTGCGGCCGCCGTCGCGCCCGGAGGCAGCGTGCTGGAGGTGGCGCCCGGACCGGGATATTTCGCGATCGAGTTGGCCAGGCTCGGTGGACGCTACGTGACGGGACTCGACATCAGCCACACCCTTGTCGAGATCGCGCGACGCAATGCGATCGCGGCCGCGGTCGACGTGGATTTTCAGCAGGGGAACGCGGCCGCGATGCCCTTCCCTGCCGACAGCTTCGATTACTTGCTCTGTCGCGCCGCGTTCAAGAATTTCTCCGATCCAGAAGCCTCGCTTCGCGAAATGCACCGCGTTCTCAAGCCGGGCGGCCGCGCGCTAATTATCGACCTGCGTCGCGATGTGACGCCTGACGCGATCCGGCAGGAAGTCCAGAATTTGAAATTGGGGGTGCTCAATTCGTTCGTCGTTCGGCAGACTTTTCGCTTCATGCTGATCAAGCGGGCGTATACGAGGGGCCAATTTCGACGGATGATCGCCGAGAGCCCTTTCGAGGGCGGAGAGATTCATGACTCGCTGATCGGCGTCGAGATTATGCTCACGAAGTGAATGAAATTGCCCTCACCCCGGTCTAGCCATCAATTGGCGCCGCACAGTCGCCGCATCTGGACCGAGAGGGCTCGAACCGATCAGGCCGACCGCCGACACATCGACGGCTTACTTAATCGGGCGAGCGGTCTGCTCAATGCCGTTTTGATGGAGCACCAGGCTTGTGGCGGGACCCGTTTTCTGCAGTTTGAATTCGAGGGTGGCGTCGACGCCATGGTAGGACCAGCGAGTGGGAGAATCCGGAAAGACCTCTTGAGTGGGTTGATTCGTAATGCTGACTATCAGGTGCCCATCGCGATCGCTAACAGTGAAAATAAAGCTCGGGTTCAATTGATACCGACCCTCCAACCGGTGCCGAAGTTTCGCATCAACGGCGAGATCGCCCGGCGCAGGGTCGGGCATCTCCTTTGATTCCGGCTTTGAGTCCCGGCCTGCCGCTTTCCTTACCAACTTGATCGCCAGTTGATCGAGTCCGTTGGTTACGGCCGTGTTGCACAACACAACGACCGCGCAGTGAAACTCACGATTGATGAAGATTGCCGAACGGGATCCACCGGTCTGACCGTTGTGCCAACGAGTCTGACCATCGCCGGCAATCATCCAGTTCAGTCCCGTTGCGGGCCCCGATGCGTCGGCGCCGCGCTGTTGTTTCCAGGCCAACTCGATTGCCTCGCCCAGTTTGCCGGCGGGCGGAGTCAATTGAGCGTTTGCGAAGCGCAGCATGTCGCGCATCGTGGCGTGAATGCCGCCGGCGCCCGGCAGGTCGGCAAACGTCCAGGGCGGGGTGGCTGAGCCGAACGTGGCATGCGGCGTCGCGAGTCGCTGGCGTTGATCTTCGCTGAGGTCAACGGCGCAATCGGTCATTCCGAGTGGCTCCGCGATTCGCTCCCGCAGCAACTGTTGATAGGACTTGCCAGCCTTCTGCGCGACGAGGTAACCCAGAACCGACGCGCCGAGGTTCGAGTATAGCTGCGAATCGCCAGGCCGACGCGGCAGTTTGTAATGGTTCAGAAACGCCGCTGCCATTTTTGAATCGTAATCACGATAGGGATTCGTCAAATCGGTCCGCGGTAAATTACCGGGGATTCGTGGCAACCCGGCCCGGTGGGTACTCAGATCAATCCACTTGATCGAGCGACCATCACGCGACGGCAATCGAATCCCAGCCGCATTCGGAACGTCCGCTGCCGCGTTCAAATCAATCTCACCCCGTACAACCGCATCGGCCAGCATTAAGCCTGTGAAGACCTTGCTGACCGACCCGATCTCGTAAAGAGTGGTGTCGTCGGGACGTTTGCCCGCTCGACTCGAGCTTCCCAGGTGCACAATTCCCTGGTGTTTGCCCTCGATGTAGCCGACCGACAGCCCATCGACGACTCGATCGTCAACCAGCGGCCGGGCCGCTTTCTCCACCAGTTGATCCGTCAGGTTCTGCGAAAACGCGACCGGCACATCGATCCCACAGGTCGCCGCAATTGAAAGGAGGGCGAAGGCACAACGCTGGGCGTTCATAATCGAAACCTCGCAAGAATCAGAACTCTACCTCGGGCCTCGATGGTGAAGATCTAAGGACGCCGCTTTCATAACTGGGGAGCCCGACTCGGCCCCCACAAAGCGTCATTCCAGAGGTCATTGGTCACGCGAACAAGCGTTGACTTACAAAAAATCGGGGCCGCCGCGGATGAGGACGCCGACCCCCGCCTCGCGGCGGGAATCAGGCCAGCTCGGCAGGAGCCTCGCCCTCCCGAAGAGCCGAAGTCGTCAATAAAGAGCCGTGGCCAGCTTGCGGCGGTAGGTGCCGACGAGGTCCGAGCCGGCGCCGAGTGTGTCGAAGATCCGCACCATCGTGTTTTTGGCCTCGACGCCGACGCCCGTTTTGTCCTTTTGGATGATATCCAACAGGATTTTCAGTGACTCTTCCTGGCGGTTCGCCGCGGCCAGCGCGTCGGCCAGCTTGAGCTGCAAATTGAGATCGTTCGGCGCGGTAGCGGCGGCCTTCCGGGCCTCGTCGAGTGGACCGGCTTCGGCTGCGGCGGCCCGTAGTTCGAGCTGCGATTTGATCTTCTCGGCCTCGGGCTCGAGGTAACCGCGCGACTCGAGCTCGGCGATGATCTTTCGCGATTCGTCGTCGAGATTGTGCTTGACGAGCACGCGCGCGATCACGATTTTGATCGCGTCATTTCCGGGATCGAGGGCCGCCGCCTCCCGGTAAGCCGCCAGCGCTCCTTTCGGATCCGTCGCCTCCAGCGCCCGGCCCTTCGCGAGCAGCTCTTCGGCCTTTGACGGCAAGATCGAGTTGAGCCATTCGCGCAGCTTGTCTTCGGGATGCACGCCCGTGAACTCGCTGACGACCTGCTGGTCGCGCAGCGCCACGACATACGGAATCGACTGCACGCCGAACGCTTGCGCGACTTCGGGATTTTCGTCGATGTTGACCTTCACCAACTGAAAGCGGCCGCCCAGCTCGGTCGCCAGCTTTTCCAGAATCGGCGTCAACTGACGGCACGGGCCGCACCAGGGGGCCCAAAAGTCGACGACCACCGGCCGATCGACCGACGCGCGGATCACGTCGGCCTCAAAACGGGGTGTCGTCGTTTCAGAAATCCAGGGCGACTGAGCGACCACGGCGTCGGCCTCCTCACAGATGACGGCCACTCTCGAGCAGCCTCAGTTTAGAGAATGACGCCGCTTGACCGCCACCGCCGGTCGCTGAGCGATGTTGCAAAATGGCAACGCGCTGCCCGAAGTCAACTTTCGCGAATTCCCCGCCAGGCCGACAGCAACGGCCGCGGCACTACGATCGGCGCGAACGCTTCGCGAAGTGCAAATTGGCTCGAACTCCGGCGCAGGTCGTGGACCGGGCCCCCGGCTCTGAACCATAGTTGAACTGCTTCGCGCGCATCAGGGCGTCGTGCGGCTCGACTTCAACCGTGGCGGAAAACCGTGCGCATCTCTCCGATCGGCGCCGGCACGGAAGTCCGGTACCTCAATCCTATTGCCGATTGCCGGCCGCCGGTGTACCGGGAGCCGTTGCTTCCAGAGCACGTCAGGAACCGCGTCTGCGAACCGTTTGCACGCGGTTTGTTGCGATGCTTCTGTCATCCGCTGCTCTTCCCGATCGAATGCTGCGGGCCGTTTCGCTGTTGTTGCCTGTTCCCCTGCTGTGGACCGTTTGATTGCTGTTGCCTCTGCGGATGCTGTGGCCCTTTTGACCGCTGTGGACTGTTGTGCTGCGGTCCGTTTGAATGCTGTGGCCCGTTTGTCTGCGGCCCGTTTTGCTGCTGTTGCAATTGCTGTGACGGGCTCCTCTGTGGAGCGTGTCCGAAGCCGTCAGTCGAAGCCCTTCTCTTGGCACAGGCCAAGCAGGGCATCTTGGCGCGGATGCAATCGTTCGATTGGCAGATCGTCCACGGACACCGGGTGTCGTCGGGCCTGGGACTGTTTCTCGACGCCACGATCTGATGACGTCGAGCGGCCGAGAGCGCCGAGGAACCGAAACGCCGCCCTCTCCCATCGGAATGGGAGAAGGGTTCTAAGCGGCAAGCGGCTACGAGGCGGCCGAATCATCTGAGAGCAGGCGGACGTCGCTGCTGCTCTGGGCCGAATCGGCAGGCTCGAAATCTTCCTCGGGAACGTCCCGCGTGTTGATCTCGACCGTCTCTTCGTCGAGGCCGAAGACTTCTTCGTCGTCCTCACCCGGCACGCTGGGACCGAGGTGGACGCGGAACTTGATGCTGGCAAACGTCAGCTCATCGCCCGGCAACAAGGCGCCGCGCGTGACTCGCTGGCCGTTGACCTTGGTGCCGTTGGTGCTGGCCAAATCGCGGATAAAGAGCAGGCCGTCCGTTTTCGCGATCAGGCACTGCAGCTTGGAAATGCTGCCTTGATCGATCGTCAAATCGCACAGTTCCGAGCTGCGGCCGACGACGGTGACGTCTCGGGTGATCTTGAAGGCTTCGCCGCCGTCGACGGGGATCAGTTTGGCTAGCATGCGCTCGAAATCCGCAATGGGGGCGTCCCGCCTGCCCGCGCAAAACTCCTTTTACGCGACGATCCTGAAGAAATGAGACCGACTTCGCGCGAAAGTCGGGCTTTGCGCGCGGCCTCGTTCTTGATTGTCCGCATGGGCGTATCGAAGTCAAGCTGGAGCCCCGCGCGATTATCCTAACCTATTACAAAGCAGCCACTTGTGAACTTCGTGAGACCATGGCCGGGGCGCTCGGCTGCCTTGACGATCCCTTGTGGCGCTGATAGCTTTCGTCGCGGCACACCGACGGGAGCCAGGTTCGTCGGCCTCGCTGCGGACCGCTGCTTGGGCTTCCTGAGCTCGAGTCTCCGTTTCCGGTCGAGGGTCGCGCGTTGCGCCGAACACCGACGCCGATCCGGCGGGCACCGGCAGCCGCCGACCAAGGCCCCTCCCTGAAAACGCGGGCCTCGCAAATAGACGGGGGCCCTGAGAGCGGGCCAATACAAAGGTTTCAAGCATGGCCAAAGAGCACAAGTACGTTTACACATTCGGCGCGGGCAAGGCAGAAGG
>DASZIA010000160.1:0-26282 GCA_035949535.1 Planctomycetaceae bacterium
TGGCAGCGAACGCTGCGGGGTTACCCCGTGGTCGCAACATTGTATCCATTTCGTGGCGTGAATGACCTCCTCGGCAGACCATACCGAGTAGGACATTCGGCACAGGACCCGTTGTGCAGCCCGCCGGCCATGCTCTTTGGACCCCCCACGCATGGGGCTCTTCGATTTTCTGCGTCGGTTATTTTCCCCGCGCTCTTCTCCGCCCGTTTCGCGGACCTCGCGCCGCCGGAAACGCCGTAACAAACCGCGCCTGGTTCGCCTCCGCCGCGCGGGCGACAGCACGACGTGGCAACTCAATAAAACCGTTCGTGCCGAGAAGTGTCCTTACGCCTTCGCGCGGCTTGGCGTCGGCACCGATCGCTATCTCGATCTCTCGCTCGACGGAAGTGACGAGCGTCTGGCCCGACACTCGTTCCCGATCTTCCGCACGCCCGAGCAACTCGCGCAGTGGCTCGAGCTGCCGCTAGGCCGCTTGGCCTGGCTGGTGCACCGCTATTCGGAGGATGCACGGCCGCAGAGCGAGCGCGAGGCGCACTACCATTATCGCTGGGTCAACAAGCGGGCGGGCGGCCGCCGGCTGATCGAATCCCCCAAGCGCACGCTCAAACAGGCCCAGCGACGCATCTTGCGGGAGATCCTCGACAAAGTGCCGCCGCACGATGCGGCCCACGGCTTTTCAGCCGGCCGCTCGATCCTCACGAATGCGCGGCCCCACGTGAGGCAGGCCGTGCTAGTCAAATTTGACCTGTCCAACTTCTATCCCAGCGTGACCTTCGCCCGCGTGACGGCCATTTTCCGGAGTCTCGGTTACAGTCGCGAGGCGGCGATCTGGCTCGCGCGGCTGACCACATCTGCCCTGCCGTCCAACATGCCGTTCCTCAAGGAGGAGCCGTCGGCCGTGCTGCCTTATCTCAAGCGGCACTTGCCGCAGGGCGCCCCGACCTCGCCGGCATTGGCCAACCTGTCGGCCTACTCGCTCGACGTGCGGCTGTCGGGTTTGGCGCGATCCTTCGGTGCCATTTACACGCGGTATGCCGACGATCTGACGTTTTCCGGGCCGCAGCGATTCGGCACGTCGCTTCGCGACTTCATTCCGCTCGTTTCGCAAGTCGTGCGGCAAGAGCGATTCCGCTTGAACGGCTCCAAGCGCAAAGTGCTGCGCTCGAGCGGCAAGCTGATCGTCACGGGCGTCGTGGTCAACGAGAAGGTCAATGTGTCACGGCGCGAGTTCGACCGGCTCAAAGCGGTGCTGACCAACTGCGCGCGGCGCGGAGCGTCGACGCAGAACAAAAGCGGCCATCCGCATTTCGCCGCTCATCTGCGCGGCCGCATCGCGCAAGTGACTCAGCTCAATCCGGCCCGCGGCGCCCGGCTCCTGGCGGTTTACAATCAAATCGATTGGAATCGCTAGTGCCCGTAGCACTCACGTGTCGCGGCGTCTGCGGCAAATGATCCGGTGCTTTCACCCGCGGAACTGCTACACCTAGGTAATACGCGCTCTCGAAGCTGAGGAAACGCTTCCCATGCTGCGTGAATGGCTGTTGATCTATTTCACTCGCCCGCTGGCGCGACTGCTGATCCGCATGGGGGCACTGCCCGCGCTGCGGTTCTGTTTCCACCACGTCCCCGCGCTCGAGCGCCTTAACGACGAGCTCGAGAAGGATCTGGCCGAATGGATTCGTGGATCGATCTTGTTGTTGCTCATTACGGCCAACATCGAAGTCCTGCTCTGGCACCCGCTGATTCCCTTTCCTGATTTGCTCGACGCACACAAATGGTTTGGCGTCGGCCTCAGGATCATGCTCGCCATCGCCGTTGTGCAGATGATGCCCGATCAGGAATTGTTTACGGTGATCCACCCCGGCCCTCGGTTGCCCCATTTTCCGGCTGGTAGTTCGTTATGGAAGAAAATGCGGCTGGCCGCGAAGCCGCTGAGTATCGGCTTCTTCTGGCAGCACCTCAGCCGGTCCTCGCCGGTCTTCGCGATCCTGGCCGTAATTTTCACTGGATGGGTCGGCTGGGCCTGTTATGGGATGGCCGTGCTGCAATATTTGTTTATCGGTCTGGTCACGTCGCGGGACCGGGCGATCGACGTATTGATGGTCTTCGACGAACAAATGGCCGCTCGACGGCACGAGTTGGTGCGGCAAGTTCGGCTCCTCAGCGAGTTTGCCCGGAGTGAAGCGCCCCTCGATCAAGCCGAGCTCCAAGTCCATAACGAGTCCCACTGCGGCGATTAGCGCATTTGAGGCGAGCCGCCAGCGTGAGCTGGCGGGTGCTTTGAATCGTTTGTACTTATTCACACGTTTCATCAGCCGAGAACTGCATTCATGGAAATCGAAGTAGCCAGTTCGCAGCCAGTCGACATTTACCGCTTGTTGATTTCCTGCGTGACGCCGCGGCCGATCGCCTGGGTGACGAGCCTCGATCGGGAAGGGCGCGTGAATCTCGCTCCCTTCAGCTTCTTCAACGCGTTCGGCGCCGATCCGCCGGTCGTCGTCTTCGCCCCCAACCGGAAGCACGACGGATCGAAAAAGGACACGCTCGCCAACGTCGAAGCGACCGGCGACTTTGTGATCAACGCGGCCATCGCCGACCTGGCAGAAGAGGTCAACCTCTCGTCGAAGGACCTCCCGCACGGAGAGAGCGAAGTGGAGCTGACCGGCCTGTCGCTGAGTCCGTCCAAGAAAGTGAAGGCGCCGCGCCTGGCCGAATCACCGCTGCACATGGAGTGCGTGCTGCGGCAGGTGCTGCCGATCGGCGACCGCCAGTTGTCCGCAAATCTGGTGATCGGCGAGGTGGTGCTGTTTCACGTCGACGACAGCCTGCTCGACGCACAGGGCCGCATCGATCCGCGGAAGGTGAAGACGATCGCCCGGCTGGGCGGCAGCTACTACTGCCACACCAGCGATCTGTTCGAGATGAAGCGGCCGTGAGTGGATCGGCCGAACAGGCAGCTGCTCCGGGCCGACTAGGAGCTGCTCTTTTTCACGGCGGCTTTAACCTTCTCCTGTGCCAGTTTGAGCTTGTTGTGAGCTTGCTCGTTGTTTGGATCGGCGGTCGCCCACTGTTGCAGGAGTGGCAAAGCCTTCTCGTATTCGCCTTTTGCCAGATAGGCTTCTGCCAAGCCGACAGTTCCCGCGTGGACGCCAGGGATCTTTTCAACCATCTGCTTCCAAATCTTGATCGCTCCGTCGAAATCCCCCTTGGCGTATAAGACGCTGGCCAGGCCATTCATCGAGCCGGCAGCCTTCGGATCAACGGCCAGCGCCCGTTCGAAGTACGGCTTGGCGCCGTCTCTATCGCCTTCGCCGAGCAGGCACCAACCCATGGCGTTGAGCACATTGGCATCCTTGGGGTTTTTGGAGAGCAGCCCGCTCAAGATCGCTTTGGCCTCGGCGCGGCGTCCCTGGTTGAGCAATCCCCAGGCGCGCCCGACTTCGACCGATGTGGGGCTCGGCTCCAATTGTTCCCGGAACTCGGCCGACAACTTCTTCGCCTTTGCGGCCTTCAGAAACTCCTCAGCGAGCGGATTTGCTTCGCCAGTGGCAGTCAATTTTTGTGCCCATTGCGCGGCTTTGTCGTACTTCTCCGTCAACAGGTACAGTTTCGCCAACCCAAACCAGGCGGCCGAGGCTTGCGGAGCGGCCTCGAGCAAATACTTCTCAGCCTCGGGATACTTGCGTTGGGAGAGGGCGATTTGGCCCAAGCCATTGAGCGCGGCCGGATGTTTCGGCTCTAGAGCGATCACCTTCTTAAAGGCGTTCTGTGCGACCTCCGAATTGCCGTGGTTGAAATTTGCCCAACCGAGACCGTTCCATGCATTGGCGTTCTTGGGGTCGAGCTGGACGGCCGCTTCGAATTTGCTGATTGCCGCCTTGAGAGATTGCTCCTGCCAGAGCTTCCAACCCTCCGCCGAGAGCTCCGCCGCCTTTTCTTCGCGGTCGCCTGCCAGGGCTGACGAGTCGAGTCGCACGAAACCGAGCTTGGAAGAAATCAACATCACCGCCACCATCAGCCCCAGCACGACGAAAATCCCGCCCCAGACAATCTTGCGACGGGCTCGACGTCGGTCGTCGCCCTTGAGCGAAGAAACGAGTAAGTCGTCGGCCCGCCGAATCGCCTCGTCGAGTCGAGCTTGCTCAGCGGTCGATTCACGTCCGCCGTTGGCCTCAGAGTGCGGTTGATTCGAGTTGCGCGCTGGCATTGTTTTGTCTCCCGTCGACCGCCAGAGGTCGAATTTGTGCGGATACCGCGGTTGAAACTCGCCCGGAACGGACCCGAGGGGCGAATACGTTTGTCCTTTAGATTCGTTTAATCAGGCGAGCGGCGTTTTCGGCATTCGTCTTGCTTGGCTCGATCGCGTCGAGCAGATTGCCTCGCACGCGTTGCGTTTTTGCGATCTCTCCGCGGAAGGCCTCGATCACCTTGTCCAGTCGCGATCGGATCGTCGGATACGACACGCCGACCTGGTCGGCGATCTCCTTGAGGTTGCCGCCGGCCAGCAGAAACATCTCGATAAAGCGCTGATGCTCGACCGGCAAACTGGCGATGCGAGACATGGGAAAGTCGGCGTGAATCGAGACCCGGCAACCGCCACACGTCATCTGCGTCACCGCCATCGATGTGCCGCAATAGGGGCATTCGTTACTGACCTTGGGATGGGAGCTGGGTTCGTTCACGGCTTGTTTCTTTAAATCAGCCTATCCAATAGATAAATAAAATCAATATTTGTTCTATGAGTTTTTCGTTTTCGTGAATTTGCGGCTCAGCCTCATTTAGACCGGCAGAGCCGCCGCATTGCCCCGGCGACGCCGAGTGTCACTTGAGCCATTCGGTCATAGTCGAGCGTTTCCGGGGTGTCGGTCGGTTGGTGATAGTGAGGATTGCGCAGGAAGCTGGTGTCGGTCAGCATCAGCGCGGGATATCCCTGGTCCCAGAAAGAGCTGTTGTCAGACAATCGGATTTCGTGCACCGATTCAGGGAACACGATTGAGAACAGCGGAAACCGTACCGCTCGCTTGAATCCCCGACGGAATGACCAGGCAAGCCGCCACGACCGCAGATTGCCAACGGCCGCGAGAAAATCGCCGCGGCGCGGAAAGAGCCAACGCAGCCGTTTCGGAATCGCCGGCGGCAATGTTTGGCTGTGACCATCGGTCGTGAAGTAGCCGACCATTTCGAGGCAGAGCATGCCGATGATTCGCTCGTTGCGTTCGCGGCAGGCCCGGGCATAAACCTGGCTGCCCATGGTCTCGAGATGGAAGTGCGGGGGCTCTTCGCAGGTGAACGCCACGAACCGGGCCGTTCGCCGCAAAGTTGTGCCTCGCAGCACGCGAGCGGCCTCGATTAGCACGGCGACCGCGGAGGCATTGTCGTCCGCGCCAGGAGTCATCCAGACCGTGTCGTAATGCGCGCCCAAGATGACAATTTCATCGCGGCGCTTGGTGCCGGTCCGCTCAATGACGAGATTGCACGTCCGTTGATTCTGCGCCTCGTACCACTGCCGCTCGACGGTCTCGCCAATGGCCTGAAACTCTCGCTCGATGTAAGTGGCGGCAGCCTCGAGCGCGGCGGGCTTGCCCAGATGTCGCGGGCCGATCAATCCGGCCAGCCGATCGACGTGCGTTCGCAGCCGCTCGGCGAGGCGGCTGGGATCTGAGTCAGTGATCGAAGGAGAGTCTGTCGACATGAGTTCCTCGCCGAATCATTTGGAGCAGCCATCGCATTTTCGCTGGTACCGACGGTCGGATCGATGGATCCCGGCGATCGGAGAAAGAATATTGAGCCGATTGCTCGAGCGGGGTTCGCGCGAGACTGTCCGGGAATTCGAGGTGTGTCTCCTGCACTGCCCGCGCTTACGCGTCGGGTTAATTGATGCGACACACTAACCCGAAGCGTGAGCGAGGGCTCCTTGACCGCATCGAATTACCGGACGGTCTCGGGGTTCGCGCTTTAAACCCAGCTTTAATGACCGCCGCCTTGACGTCTTCGCCGGGCGAACTTGAAATCAAGTTTCGCAGTCCGCGTTCACCACCGCTTGAAAGCCCGCCGCCATGAAGGCCGTTGCCGTTCGTCCCGGCCGAAAAAACAGCGTCCATCTGACCGATCTGCCGATGCCGCGGTTGGACGAAGTGCCCGGCGGGCGCGGCGTGCTGGTCAAGGTGCTGCGAATCGGCGTCGATGCGACCGATCGGGAGATCAACCAGGCCCTGTACGGCAACCCGCCTCTCGGCCAAGACTTTTTAGTGCTCGGTCACGAGTCGTTCGGCCGGGTCGAGGACGTCGGCCCCGCGGTCACGCACGTAAAGCCGGGCGACTACGTGACGTGCACTGTGCGGCGGCCGGGAAACTCGATCTTTGACCGTATCGGACGTTCCGACATCACCAGTGAAGAAATTTATTACGAGCGGGGCATCAACCTGCTGCACGGCTTTTTGACCGAGTATTACGTCGACGACTGCCAGTTCGTCGTGCGGATGCCCATCGGTCTCAAACATCTCCATGTTTTGGCCGAGCCGATGAGTTGTGCGGCCAAGGCCGTGCAGCAAGCCTACGAAGCGCAGCGCCGCCTGCAGGTGTGGGAGCCCAAGCTGGCGTTCGTCACCGGCGCGGGTCAGATCGGTCTGCTCGCGACGCTCATCCTGCGGCTGCGCGGCCTCGAGGTTTACACGGTGGCTCGCAGTCCCAAACCCTGTCGCAAGGCCGAGATCGCGGAAGGCTTCGGCGCTCGCTACGTCAGCACACGCGAAACGCCGCTCGCCGAGCTGGTTCGGCTGGTCGGAAAGCCGGATTTGATCATCGAAGCGACCGGCAGCAGCGCCGTCGCTTTCGAGGCGATGGAAATCATCGGCCACAATGGCGTCGTGGTCTGGACGAGCATCACGGGCGGCCAGCGGTCGCTCGAGCTTCCGGCCGACAAAATCAATTTGAGCTGGGTGTTGGGCAACAAACTTCTGGTCGGTTCGGTCAACGCAAACTTTCGCCACTTCGAGATGGGCATCGCGGATTTGGCCCTCGGCGAAATGACGTTTCCCGGCGTGATCGAGCGGATCCTCACGAACGCAGTCGATGGTCTGGAAAACTATCACGAAATGATGCGTCTACTCATGGAGGAACAGGCGCTCAAGGTATTCGTCAACGTCGCCGAGGCGTGACCCTACAATTTCGGGGCCGGCATTTCGCTTGTCGTCTTTAGATCACGAAGTCGGTGCGGCGGCCGAGGATGCGGTCGATCAAATCTTGCGAGAGGTCGATCGCGGTCGCCGTGTCGCGGCTGAAGTCGGTCGGATTGATCCCGCAATAGACGGACCACGGGCCCAGATGTCGCCACCGGCCCGCGCGGTGCGGTTCGCTCGGCAGTACGGGCGTCGTACAGCGGTTGCAGCCGATGGTGATGTAACCCTGAGCATGCAGGGGATTGACGATCACCTGGTGTCGCTCGACGTACTCCTCCATTTGAGCATCGGTGAAATTGACGAGCGGATTGATGCGGACGCAATTCATCTCCGGATCGACCGCCAGGATTGGACAGGCCTCGCGCTGCCCTCCTTCGCCGCGTCGCAGGCCGCCCAACAGCGCATCGAACTGCCCCTTGATCGAAATCAGGGGCTCATTTTTTCGCATGTGGCAGCATTGCTGCTGCCCTTCAGTCGAGAGGTAGAGCACGCCGTATTGCGCCGTCTGCTCGGCCATCGACAGGCGGGGCTTGAGTGTCACGACCTCCATGCCGTATTCCTTGGCGATACGGTCCCGCGTCTCGAGCGTCTCTTCGAACATCACCCCGGTGTCGACAAACACGACCTTCATCGGAACACGCAGTTCATGCAGCATGTGGCAGATGACGCTGCCCGCCTTCTGCATGGCCGAGAGGGCGGCGACCCGCGATCCGAAAACCTCGCAGGTCCAGCGAATCAATTCCTGGGGGGTCCGCTCCTCGAAGGTCTGATTGAGCTCCGTGAGGTCCGCTTGCGTAAACCTCGCCATCCGAACCTTTCCAATTGTTCCAAACTCAGAGATTACGACCGATCGGCTCACCGGCCGCTCAATTGTAGAACGTAGGACTTAGTGTTGGGAACGTCGATCCCGCGGCTGTCGCGGCTCGCCCCAGCCCACAAAGTTGGACAATAACTTAGCACCGAACGGGCAAACCGCCGTATTCCGCCTTGAGGGATTGCCGGCAAGCGCTCACTTGGGCACGGGTGACATTCTGTCGCGCGGAGGTCTAGAATAGCCTGTTTGCGAGTCGAAGCAGATCAAACGCCGTTCTTGGGCTGAACACAATCGAGGTTGTACGATGAATCGCCCGGTCTGGGGCATTTTGTTGTTGATGAGCGTGATGGTTGCCGCGTCCGGTTGCGGTTCCGATAAGTCGGAGCCCGGGGCCAAGGGAACCGAAAGCAATAGCCCGACGACGGCGACCGGCGCCGCCGGCAGCCAATCGGTGCATTTGCTCTCGGACAATATCCCGAAGAAGTCCTCGATGCAGGGCCGCTGGATTCTGGTGTTTTACGAGCGGATGTCCGGGATGGAAGTGCCCGCCGCCCTCGTCGACATCTCGAAGTCATCGAGCGGCCCCAAGCTGAAAGCCATCGTCAAGGGGTTCGGCGCGATGTTGCAGAGCCCGCGCCTGAGGCTGGCGACTGCCACCGAAAACAGCGCACATTTGGCGCTCGAAATGACGGTCCAGGCGATGGGGCCAAACCGGACCCCGACTCATGAGACGAAAATACTCGACGTCCTTGTCGAGCTGCACGACGGACTGGCCCGGGGAAGCGCTCAGTTCGAGCCACAGGATTCCTTCGTCGTGATGATGGTGCCGACCGAGCTCGACAATATTCAGAGCCTGCATCCGCAGCAGCTGCCGGAAGCGGTGGACTTGCAGGCCCCGAAAGAGACGACTCAAGAGCAGTCTCTGGACAAGCTCGTGGCCTTTGTGCACGCGCACCCCGAGAGCCCGCTGACGATCGAGATGTATCCGTTTATTTTCCGCAACGCCGTCATGCGCAAGATCGATGCGGCGACGCTCGAGGCCGAGGCCGATAAATACTCCTCCCTGGCCGCGCACTGGTCTTCACGCCTGGCATTTCGATCCCACATCGACGTGGCGGCCGGCCTGATCGCGACCGGCTATATGCCGCAAGTCTCGCTCAAACAAATCGACATCTGCGAGCACAACCTGACCGAGGAGCGGGTCCCGATCTGGAAGGGAGTGCTCCACGACATGCGGGAGGCGGCGCTGTCCAATCTGGCCATGACCCAGATCCGCACCGGCACGCCGGAAGAAAAGGCGAAATCCGCCGAGAATCTCCGAGGGCGTCTGAAAGAGCAGCCCTACAATCCGCTCGTGGTCTTCGAGCTGGCCCAATACGACGACCAGCAGGGCAAAAAGAAGGACGCGCTCCAGGGCTATGCCCAGCTGACGGTGCTCCCGATGTTCGACGAGGTCTTGGACGAAATGTGGAAAAACGAGGGGACTAAGCCCATGCCCCCAAAAGAGACCGCGCAAAATCTTTGGAAGGATCTGCACGGGGGCAAGTTGGATGGTTTTGACGCCTACCTCGACGAGGTCTACTCCCAGTCGATGCCGAAATGGAAGGGCAAGCGGATCGAGCCGCGGGCGCAGCAGCCGGACAACCGCGTGGTACTGTGCGAGCTCTTCACGGGCGCCGATTGCGGTCCGTGCGTCGCCGCCGACGTCGCCTTTTCGCACCTGCTCAAGACGTATGCTCCCAGCGAGGTCGTCGCTCTCGAATACCACGAGCACATCCCCCGGCCCGACGCACTGGCCAACAGCGATACCGAGCAGCGATTCCAATTCTATTTTCCCGAGCGTGGCGGAACGCCGACCTTTGCGGTCGCCGGCAAGCCGATGCAAGCCGGCGGGTTTCTGCATCAATCCGACGAGGTCTACAAAATGCTCCGCGCGCAGATCGGTCTGATGCTGCAGAGAAAAACCAGCGTCCGCATTCATTTGAAGGCCGAACCAAAGGAGGGGGCGGTCGCAGTGTCAGCGGAAGCCGAGGGTTCGTTTTCAGCCGGCGATCCGGTCCGCCTGAGGCTCGTGTTGGCGGAAGAACAGGTTCCGCTGCGCGGCGCCAATGGCATCCGCGAACATGAGATGGTGGTCCGGGCAATGCCGGGCGGAACCGGGGGCGTCGAACTCAAGGATGGCAAGCTGCGCTACGAAGGAAAGGTCGACTTGAAAGCGATCAAGCGGCAACTGGACGACTACCTGCGGGCCTTCGAGGAGGCGCAAAAGACGACTTTTGCCAGCAAGCCGCTCGATTTGTCCCGCTTGCATTTGGTGGCTTTCGTCCAGAACGACCAGACGAAAGAGGTCTACCAGGCGGCGGCAATTCCCTTCCCGTCCGGTGCTGCACCCACGGGCGCCCAGAAGACGCAGGCCTCCACAGAAAAGGCGGCCCCTCCCGCAGTGAGCAAGTCGTCGCCATGACGGCGCGGCCAGCGCGTCGCCTGCTGTGGGCTGTCGGATTGACCGCCTCTGCAATGGCGAGCGCGGCGTTGGGGGCCGACTCGCGACCCCCTTCAAGCGACGCCCCGCCCAAATCGCTCGACCCCCGGCTGACGATCGAACTCTTCGCCGAAGCGCCCCAGATCGTGACGCCGACCGACTTGGCCGTCGATCACCTGGGGCACGTGTGGGCGATCGAGAGCAATACTCATTTTCCGCCCGCGGGTTACAAAGGTCATCCGAGCGACCGCATTCTGATCTTCCAGCCCGGAGCTAATGGCGCGAAGGCCGGGCCGCCCCGAATGTTTGCCGATGGCTTCAGGCACGCGATGAGCATCGCGGTCCCTTACGGTGAGGGCGTTTACGTCGCCACTCGCCGCGAAGTCTTTCACCTCGTTGACCGCGATGGCGATGGTAAGGCCGACGAGCGCCGTTCGATCCTGCGGCTCGAGACAAGGGGGGACTATCCGCACAACGGTCTGGCCGGATTTGCCTTTGACGGCTTGGGCTACATGTACATTGGGCTGGGCGAGAACCTGGGAGCCGATTATCGACTGGTTGGCACCGACGGCCGCAGCCTCTCGGGAGGAGGCGAAGGCGGCAGCCTCTTCCGCTTCAAGCCCGACGGCACCGATCTGACGCTGTGGGCAACGGGCTTTTGGAATCCGCACGCCTCGTGCGTCGACGCGTTCGGCAACATGTTCACCGTCGATAACGATCCCGACGACCGGCCGCCGTGCCGTTTGTTGCACATCATCCCCGGCGGCGATTACGGCTATCGCTTCCGCAACGGTCGTCGCGGAATCCATCCGTTTACGGCATGGGACGGCGAGCTGCCGGGCACGCTGCCGATGGTCTGCGGAACGGGCGAGGCGCCTTCCGGCATCATCGCGTACGAGTCCGATACGTTCCCCGAGGAATATCGCGGCAGCCTGCTCGCGTCGTCGTGGGGCGACCATCGCGTCGATCGGTTCCGTCCCAAGCCCCAAGGAACGTCATTTACAGCAAAGCTTGAGCCCATCATCGTCGGCGGCGAAAACTTTCGACCCGTAGGAGTGGCGCTCGCGCCTGATGGCACGGTCTACATCACCGATTGGGTGCTTAAGGATTACAATGTTCACGGCAAGGGCCGCATATGGCGCATCGCCCCCAAGGAGCCGAGCAAGAAACCGGTCGAGGATCTGTCATCGCTCGAGAAGCTGTCGTTTGGCGATTTGCGCAACAAGCTGGACTCGCCGCGAATGGATATTCGCAGGCGAGCGGCCCAACAAATGGTCATCCAACATGGAGCGCAGGCGTTTGACGGAATGTCGCTTTATTCGGAACGCCGTGTGTTCGAGGAGGCATGGGCTACATACCGGACCGCACGCCTCGCGAGGAAGAATGTCTCGCCGCTGCGATCGACCCTGAAGAGCTTCGAGACGGCCGGGAATTGGTCTACAGAGATCGATCCGTCATTCGCGCTCGTGGATCTCGTCCGACGAACCCCGCCCTTGTCGCGCGCCGATCCAGCCGTTCTCGCGAAGATCCTTGCGGGGGGTGACCGGTTTGTGTTTGCCGCCGTGGTCCAGGCACTTACGAGTGGCCAGGGCCTCTCTCCCAAAGTCGTAGCGGGACAGCTGCGAGCCGAACGCACGCCGTTCCCCGATGTGCGGCTCGCGCTGCTCTTGGCGACCAGGTCGACCGACGGAAGCGATTGGGCCAAATGGGTCTTGCCCGTCGCGCTTCGCGATCCCGACCCGCGAGTGCGGTTCACCGCCATTCAATGGGTGGGCGAAAGCAAGCTTGCGCATTTCCGGCCCGAGATCGAGCGGCAACTCTCCGACTCGAGAACGACGGCCGACTTCTTCGAGGCTTCTCTCGCATCGCTCGAGTTGCTCGACGGCGTCAAACGAAGCGCCAAGAAGGAATTCTCGGGGGCTGATTATGCGCTGCGGCTGGCTTACGATCAGAATGCCGCTGACGCTGTGCGTGCTCTGGCTCTGCGAATCGTCCCGCTCGACCACAAGGGTCTGACTTTCGCGCAGCTCAAGCCACTGATTTCTAACGGTGGCCCACTGCTGCAATTCGAGGCCATTCGCACGTTCCGGGATCTGCCGTTCCCCGAGTCGGCGAAGATCGAACGCGACGTGGCTCTCGACGAGCATACAGACGAAAAACTGCGGCTCGAAGCGATCGCCGGATTGGCCATAGCGCTCGAGCGCAACGAGCACGACGCGGCAACGATCGCCGCCTTGCGCCGGCTGATCGCAGGCAAGGATCCGAAGTCCGCCACGCAGGCGCTGCGAGCTCTACGACGCTCGGCTCGCATCCCTGAAGTGCGGAAGGACGTCGAGACATTGGCTGCGCGTCTAGGAGCCGCGGAGCATGGGGAAGGGAATCCTCACGATCTTGCCGATCAGGTGACGCTTACTTTGCGATCTTCGGGAATAGCAGTGCCGGCACAGCTCGAAGCACGGACCACGCCTCGTCCGCGCTCGGTCGACGATTGGATCCAGCTCGCCGGCAGCGGCGGCGATCCCGAAGCCGGCCGGCGGTTGTTCGATTTTCCCAATTCGGTCGCCTGCTACCGCTGCCACACTGTCCACGGGCGGGGCGGGAAAATTGGTCCTGATCTTTCCAACATCGCCCGGTCGTCGGACCGCACCAAGCTCGCCGAGTCGATCCTGCGACCCGCGAAAGAGATCGCGCCGCAGTTCGCCACCTGGTCATTCGTGACCCGCGGCGGACGTACCCTGAGCGGAGTTCTGGTCTCGGAAGATCGGGAAGGGCACGTCCGCATTGGCGGAGCCGACGGACGGCTGACCGAACTCAACGCGTCCGAGATCGAAGAACGCGTGCCTCAGAAGACCTCGATCATGCCCGAGCGGCTGACCGATCTGCTCGCGGTTGGAGAATTCCGCGACTTAGTTGCGTTTCTTGCCACCCTGAAGTAGCGGTTGCAACGGGTTTTCTGTCCGCGATCCGGCTACTTTCTGCTCGGCACCTAACCGCAATCGAGACGCACGTTCAGAAGCCTTTTCGGGCCCCGGCGCGGACGGAACGTCCGTTAGATTCGGAGTCGCTCGCGGGACTTCGCGGGTGGATTCTCGCGTCAAAATCCCAAACGGGCACTATCGTTGTAGCGACCGACTGGGGCGTTGTAGCGAGCCGCCGGGATCGTGCAGACCCATCGCAGGGGCTGTTCGACGCCGCCGCGGCCGTTTGAGTGCCGAGCAAAAGATGTTGGGATTTCTGTTTCACAGAAAACGCGAAGAAGTGAAGCGCGTCCTGCACGGCCGCGTGAATCGGGCCCATGCGCGGACCATCGCGGTCCAGAACATTCGCGGCGCGACTCGGCAGATTTTCAACGAGGTCGTCTGGGCACTGCCTTGCGAATCGCCGGACAAGGCGGATTTTTCTCACCTCTTCCCGGTAATTTGCCGGGACCTCTGCACCCAGGGAATCGGCGTCTTCCTCAACACGCCCGTTGTTGAACCGCACATGATCATCGGGCTGCGCGACGAGGCAGAGGCTCGCTTTCTGGCGTGCAGCGTAAAGCACTGCGCGTCGATGGGCTACGGCTTTTACCATGTCGGGCTCTTTCCGGACGAGGTCATGACTCTTCGCCGCGAGCAAATCGCAGCGATGTGCCAGGCACTCGAGAAATACCCGGAGCACGAAGCCTGCTGTGAGACCGTGGCGGCCGGAAGCGCACCGTAACCGAGCACGGTCACGGGAAGACGTCAGCGGCGGCGCGAAGCGCCCGCCACGCCCGAAGCGACTTGTCGCCCGGCTACGTCTTGTCGGCCTTTTTCAGGCCGGGTACCTTGATGGCCGTCACGCGTACCGACGTGTAGCGCTGCCGATGTCCAGTGTGACGCCGGGAATTCTTTCGGCGGCGGAATTTGCCGATCTCAAGCTTCGGACCGTTCACGCGCGGGCGGACGACGGTTGCCTCGATAATGGCTCCCGAGATGGCCGGGGTGCCGACCTGGCTGGGCCCGCCGCCGTTGGCCAGCAGCACCTGGTCGAATTGAATTGCAGCACCCTCTTCGGCCCCCTCGCGGTAATCGATCAAGAAAGTGTCGCCTTCTTGGATGCGAAACTGGCGGCCGCTCTCAGCGATGATCGCAAACATGGCTTTGGTCGTTTCTTATTCGTCCGGGAAGGCCGGGATCCGGCCCTGCGCGACCGGTCGACCCTACCCCAAAGTGAGTCCAGTATTGTAGCGGCTTTGCGGCGGCCTTCAATCCGACCCGCTTAGATAAGGTCACTGGTGCATTTCGCCGGCGAAGGACGGCACGGACAAAAAACTAACGGGTTCGCTCGCAGCAAGCCGGCGAGCGAACCCGTTATGATTGTTGAACCGGCAACTCTGCGGGGCAGGCGCCGGTTCGCGTCGGTATCGAACTAGGCCTTCGGCTTCGGAGCCGGCTCTTCCGGAGGCGGAGCCGGGGCAGCCTGCACCGGGGGATGTCCCGGAGCCGGAGCCATGGCACCAGGAGCACCACAGGTCGGCGCAGCCGGCGCACAGCAGCTCGGGGCAGCCGGCGCACAGCAAGTCGCAACCGGAGCACAGCAAGTTGGCGCAGCCGGGGCACAGCAAGTCGGAGCTGGGGCACACGGAGCGCCACAGCCGCAACCGCCGCTGTAGCCGCAGCCACAACCATGGTGATGGTGGTGAGAATGATGGTGGTGGTAGCCACAGCCACCGCCGCATCCACCACAGCCGCCGCCGCATCCACCGCCGCAGCCGCCGTACGAGAACAGGCCAGCGGAAGCCGGGCTTGGCCCAGCGACCAAGAGCGCTGCTCCGGCCACCATGGCCAGAATCAAGGTCTTGCGAAGCATCAGCGATCTCCTCATCTTGTTAAGTTTTGAGACGCGTAAACTCTGGAGAACATCATTGCCCCTGGAACCGATGCGCTGGTCGCCGAGTTCCGGGCGTCTTTCAAAAGGCCGCTTCAACTTCGCAAATCGCGCGCCCGCAGTCGGCGTAATCTACGATACCTGAGCCGATGCAGGAGTTGTCAAAATGCGAAGACTGTAAAAGCTTTGCCGGTAACCGCATCCAAAATAACAATGAGCGCCCGCTTGTCAAACCATAAAGAGGCAAAAATTCCTGCGTTTCCTGGAGCTGGGGACATTTATCTAAATTGCCCATTTTAATATTCGGGTTGTGATCAGATGTGATCCCCGGCGCCAGCGCACGGTAAATATTTCCCAGAAGTCTCAAGCCAGTCCGATAACCGCGTGGGAGATGAAACAGCGAGCGATCATTCTCTAACCACATTGGTCCTTTTGACAGCGACATTGTAAATGGCCAAATCGAATAGCACTTCCCCATCGAAACCGCTCACTTGGAGTTTTCGCGAACGAACCTGGGAGCTTGGGGGAGTTCCCAAGCTGATGGGAATCGTGAACGTCACACCAGACAGTTTCTCTGATGGCGGCCAGTTTATTGATCCGGCGCGTGCGGTCGAACAGTGCCTGCGACTCGTCGAGGACGGGGCCGATCTGCTCGATCTGGGAGGCGAGTCAACACGGCCCGGTGCAGTGCCGGTCGGGGAGGACGAGGAAATTCGTCGGGTGGTGCCCGTTGTCGCTGAAGTGGCGCGTCGTGTTTCAGTTCCGATTTCCATCGACACGACAAAAGCCGCCGTGGCCCAGCGCGCTCTCGACGCCGGAGCCGCGATCGTCAACGACATTTCCGGCTTGCGCTCTGACCCCCGCATGCCCGAGGTCTGTGCCCGTGCCCGGGCCGGGATTGTCTGCATGCACATGCAGGGAACTCCGCAGGCCATGCAGATCGACCCGCAATACAAAGACGTGGTGCGCGAGATCACCGATTATCTTGCGGAGCGATTGGCGGCGCTCGAGGAGTCTGGCATCGCTCGGGAGCGGGTTGTGGTCGACCCGGGGATTGGGTTCGGCAAGACACCCGACCACAATCTGGCGATTCTCAAGAACATCGCTTGCTTTCGCGCGCTCGGGCGGCCCGTCTTGATCGGGCATTCGCGCAAACGGTTTTTAGCCAAGATTCTGGGCCGCACTCTCGATGAGACGTCGGCGGCCACGCTGGGCGTCTCCGTGGCAGCGGGCCTCGCCGGCGCAGATCTGCTGCGAGTTCACGACGTGCGCACGACGCGAGACGTTCTGGCCGCCTGCTGGGCTGTGCTCGGCGACATGTGGACGGGGACGGCCTGAGCGAGCACGCTCAATTGGCGGAACAGGCAGTCGCGCGGGGAAGAATCGTGATCTTGCGTCGCATGATCTCGTCGCCCGCAATCTTCAGCACGAGCGAGTAATCGCCGGCCGCGACGCAGTCGCCGATGTTGTAGTAAAAGAGGGCACGGAGCATGTCGCAGGAAAGAACCAGGCCGTTGGTGTCGACGACCCGATTCTGCGAATCGTGCAGGTTGCATTGGATCCACATGTTCTCGTGCGGCGGAATCAGGCCGCATTGCGCCCGCAACGTCTCACCCTGGTGAAACGTCGTGCGGCGATCGAGGAGACATCCGCCGACAAAGATCGAGCCGATATCGAAGTTGAGCACTTTGTCTTCGTTCGCGATTCGCCCGGTCGGTGCCAAAAGGTCCGAGACTTCCTCCAGGCCGAGTTCCTGGAGTTTGTAGGGACCATCTGGACGGCGGAGTCCATAGCGATCGAGTTTGTACTCAAGCGCGACGCCTCCCACGCCCGTGCTCAACAGAGCCGCCACGAAGGCGCCGCGGCTCCAGGCCGGCTCGACGGTCGGCAGCGCCTTTCCGACGGATGCCGCGAGACCGCGGACTCCGGCCCCAAATCGCGCGACGAGCCAATTCCACGCATTCGTGGATGAGCGGCGCAGCGACTCGATCTCGCAATCGGTGGCAAAGAGCGGATAGGCCGAGAGGCAGATCATCGGGAAGATGAACAGCCCCAAGGTCAGACACGTCATGACATGAAAGAGGATCCCTAAACTCAACATGACGCGACGCGTCAGCGGTTTCCAGACCAGGAAGACGAACAACACCTCCCACATGCAGGTGACATAGGCACACACAACGATGAACGAAGGGTGCATCGCCACGTAGGCGCCCAGCAGGTTGGGGGTGTGGATCGTCGAGAGCATCCAGGTTTGAAGATGCTCGCCGGTGAAATATCCTCGCAGCGGCAGCTTTGTCATTCCGGCGCTCAGATAAACGGTCGCTAAGAGAATCTGCATCAGCCGTCGTGGCCAGAGCGGACTGAGTGCGGGAGGGGGGACCAGTTCGGGCGGGATCCCTTTTCGTAGCAACCGCCGCCGCGCGAGCCAACTGTCGATCGACCAGACTGCGCCGCAGGGCGTGAAGCAAAGGAAAAGCAACAGATGCGACGCGATCGCCGACGACTTGTTCAAAGTCGCCAAGATGTCGAGCATGGTCAAGTACGTGTAGCCGAACGTCGCCAGGATGAGCGACGACCGCGTGCACCAGCCGAGACACGACGTAACGAGCGCCAAAATCACAATGCTGTGAATGGCGACTACTACAGTCCCGTTGGGTTGCAGCCAGGGACAGGGGAAACCGTAGATGCTCCAAAGTGAAATTCCCGAACCGTCGGTCGAGAAGATTTCGCGCGAATAGTACCAGCGGTAAGCCATCGGAAAGAGCACCGTGAACGCCAGAAAAATCCGGGTCAAAGCAAGGCGATACGGCAGCTCGGTGCCATGAAAGAAATCGCGGAGGGACCGGGCGAAGGCGTTCCCGTGGTTTTCGGTTTCGCTCGCAGCAGCGGGTGCTGAGATCTCAGGAGCAGCTTGCAGGGGAGCGGGTTCGATCGCAGTCATCTGTGGCTCCACAGTCATCAGAATGCACGATGCTCGAAAACCGTCGTTCGCTCGAGATCGTTAACCAAATCAATCAGGTTCAGGGGCTGACACTACTCCGCGACGGGTGAACCGAGCCGTTGGAGGAACGCCGCCGGCGCATAGGTGGGTCCGGCATAGCCCCCTGGTCCCGGCGCTTGCTGCGCCGACCAGATAAATGGCCGATTCTGTGTGGCATCGGCAATGAGCCGCGGATTGTCATTGACGGACAAGTTGTCCTGGTACCGCAACCAGGTCGGGGACTGGGTCAGGATTTCCCCGTCGGGGCTGAGGATCATTCGCGTGTGGGAATAGATCCGCTGCGGTTTGGGCTTCTGGTAGTAGGCCTCGTATTGAGCGTCGGGCAGGTTGAATTTTTTCGGATACTCCTGCTCCACGACGAATACGCGCAGAATGGGCTCGTGATCCGTGTGCGCCAGTCCCGGGCGCATCAGAATGTTTCCGTACTCGAACATCTGGTCATAGCACTGTCGCGAGAGGGAGCTGCTGTACGGTTTGAATTCGCCCCACGGCCCGGGGGACAGCACATAGAACCGCCCGCTCTGTCCCTCGCCGATCACTTGCATCTTGCAGTCATAGCCCGACCAGCCGCCGTACATGTCGAAGGTCAGAAAATACATCGGCGGCCAAAAGAATCGGACCTGACACACGACACACGAGAATCCGAACGCCAACGCGGCCAGATAGCCGCAGATTCCGGCGTTGATCATCCATCGCTTCATGACGCGATCCTTTGGCCTTCTCGCGAAAAAGGGGGCCCAGCATTTGGCGTTGAAAACAAGTAGGAAGCGCTTTGCGATCGAGCCGTTGGCTCAAGAGAGCAAGAAGTGAGAGGCCGCATTTTGTCTTTGCCACAGATCTGGTCAAGATCAATTGCGCGCAAAGAAACGGCGGCCGCAAGGACCGGAAGGGGCGGCCGTGCTGAGCGATCTCGTTTGCCGGCCCAGCGAGATTAGGCGCAGCTGAGATGGGCGCAGCCCGAGATAGGCCACGGGGCGAGACGGGGGCGCAAACCGAGCCTGTCTCGGCGCAAAAGCAGAGCCGCCGCGAAGCCCGCAACTTCACGGCGGCTCAGGACCGAGAAACTGACCCGCACTCTGTAAGAATCGTCCGGCTGGTTCGTGCTCCGGTTGACAGCCGAAGCATGAGCCCCGCCGAGTTGGTTACTGATTGCCCGAGGATTCCAAGAGTTCTTCTTCCTCCTCTTGGATGATGATTCGTGGCGTGACCATCATCATCAGGCTTTCCGTCTCGCGGCCGATACCCGTGTTTCGGAAGAGGCGGTTGATGTAGGGAAGCTGGTTCAAGATGGGGACGCCAGCCTCGTTACGTCCTTCCCGCAAGGTTTTGATGCCGCCCAAGAGAACCGTTCCGCCGTCCGGGACGCTCACGGTCGTGATGACCGTGACCGTTTGAACGACGGGTTGCTGAACCGTGATGTTTCCCACGGCAAGACTATTGTTGGTGTTCGTGCTGCCAGTTGTGCCCGACGTGCTCGAGGTCGACGATCCACCGATTCCGCCGAAGCCGGACGATCCGGAGGTGCCTCCGCCGAAGCCTGTGGACCCGGTCGATCCGGCGGAACCGGAGGCACCAGGACCCATTCCCTGAGCACCGGCTTGACCGGGAGCGCTCAGGAAGGTGAAGGTAAAAACGTCCGAGATGACGCTGAAGTTCGGGACGACCGCGAGACGGACGAAGCGCCGGTCAGCAGAGACGACGGCCGCCACCGACATCGAGACGCCCGAGGGAACCAGGGTAATTTCGGGGGTGAACCCGACGGCGAACACACCAACCGTCGGCGTGACGCTAGTCACGAACGGCCGCTGCGTGATGTTGGCGACGAAGGCCCGCTGCCCGTTAAACAGCGTTACCTTGGGAGCGAACATGACGTTCGTCCTCGTGTCGCCTTGGGCGGCCCGGATGAAGAAGAACGTTTCGATGTCGCTCAAGACCGCCAGTCCCACCGTCATGCCGGCCGCTGGATTGAAGTTTCCGAATTGCGGAATGCCGATGTCGAACGAGCCCTGGCGGAATGGCACGGTGAGATCCTGCGAGAACGTTGTCGGCGAGTCCATGCCGACGACGGTTCCCTGGCTGGGCCACTTCTGGACGTTGACCAGATTCAGGGGGAACGGAAACGCATTGAACGGTGCGAATCCCCCTCCGGCGCCTGACGTGCTGGAGGTGCTGGACGTGCTGGAGCTGGAGGTACTGGTGCTGGAGGTGCTGGTGCCGGAGGTGCTGGATGTGCTGGTGCCGGACGTACTGGAAGTCGACGTGCCGCTGGTGCTGCTGGTCCCGCTGCTGAAGATGGGCGCGCCGAATTGGCCCAGACCCAAAGTCGATTGAGACACGTTGTCGTTGACGTTGAAATTGAAGTTGACGCCGACCGACTCGAAGAAGTTGTCGTCGACCGTGATGAACCGGGTTTCGACGGTCACCTGCAAGTCCTGGAGCCGCCGCAGTTGCTGCAGCAGGTCGCGGATTTCGTCATGGACTTTCTGTGTTTGACGGATGACGAGGCTCAAGGTGGAGTCGTTCGACTGAATATGGCCTTGTCCGCCGGCTTCATCCCAAGATTCCGGTTCGATGGTGCTCACGATCAGGTGCTTGATCGTGTCGAAGTCGGGTGCCTGGGGTGCGCCGGCCGGGCGGACGCCGTTGGCGGCTGCCCCAGCCAGCGGAGCCGTCGTTCCCAGGGTTTGACCGACCTGGAACATCGCCTGGCCGGAGCCCTGCTGTGCCGAGTCGGCGCTGGGGACGACGAACTGAGCACCGCCCGTTCCGCGCTGGAAGGGAACTGTCGGCGGAGTATTCGAGATCGGCATCACGAGGTCGGCAACCGGATAGGTCAGGAGCTGCGTCTCGCCTTGCTGCTTGAGACGGCTGGTGATGTTGAGGACCTCGTTTTTGACCATGTAGCCCATGTTCAAGGGCTCGAGAATCAGGTTGAGGGCACTACGTAGCGTGATGCCGTCGACGCCGATCGTGATTTCCGTCGACGTGGGGACGTGCTCTTCCTCGAGTGCCGCCGTGTCGAGCACGATGTTGACGTCGGCAATCTTCTGGATGTGCCGGATGACCTCGACCAGCGGCGTCTTCTCGAAGTGCAGCGAAACCTGCCGGCTGAGGCTCTGCTCGATTTGCTTCTCCGGTTCGGACCGTTGCTTGTTGTCCGCAGGGTACTTGCCCTTGCGCCGGCGCGTGAGGTCGGCCCAGTCCTTGGGGAACTTGTAGGGAGAGCCGAACATCGGCGTGGCGGCCGCGTCTTCGACCTCCCAGAGCTGACCCAGGAAATTGTCTTCCTTGCGGATTTTGAGATCGGCGATCCGCGCGTTCTCGCGGCCGATGCGGGCCTTTTGGAACATGATCTCGGCGGTCGGATTCTCCTTATCGAGTTCCTTGGCCTGCTTGGCGATCTGCTCCGCCTCCGTCCAGCGGTCCTGTTTGCAAAGCTTGTTGTATTCCTCCACGAGATCGGCGAACTCCTGCTCCACGCGGACGTGGTACGCCTGTTCCTCGCCGACCTTCTTGATCATCTGCTCGTTCTTCGCCTTGACGGCGGCGACCGGGGCCTGCGTCTTCTGCTGCGCCTCGATATCGGCCTTCGAGCGCGCCAAAAGCGTCATGAGCGGAGCCACGGCCTCCTTGCCGAGGTCCGATCGATCGACGTTGGCAATCGCATCATTGAGCAGCTTGATCGCCTTGGCCGGATCGCTGTCCTTGACTCGCTCGGCCTTGAAGTGTGCGTTGAGCACGTCAGTCCGCAGTTTCTCGAATTTGAGCGCCCGCTGCTGATCGGCAATATCGATGCGGGACGCAGTTTGACGGCGAGGTTGCGCTTGGGAGTCGGCAGAGGACGGCAGTTGCGCCGAGACCTGCTGTACGTTGCGCGATCGCAGCGGGGCGAGGTCGCGGAGGAAATCGTGCAGTTGCCGGTCGCGAGAGTGATCGGCGAGTTGTTGGCCGCAGTGGTAGCACTGCAAGAAGGCCGCGTACGCGTTGTCGCGGTGGCCCTCGCGCAGCTCGCGCATTCCCAGCTCGAACAGCTCGTCAGCCGACGCGCCAGTCGGGGCAAGCACGGGAACAACGGCGGGACGGGCCTTTTCGCCCGAGAACGGATTCTCTGACGTAAATGCTTCGGCCGGAGTGGCCGCAGGCTTCGCCGTGTAAGACGATGGACTCGGAGTCGGCGTTTCTGCTTCGCTGGGCATTGCAGACGTTGAGGCAGGCGCCGCTGGCATTGCCACAGCGGCCATCGGAGCGGGCGGCATTTCGGCGACCGTGGGGGGCGCCGGTGCGTCGATCACCGCGGGGAGGGCGGGCGCAGCATCGCTCTTGGCGACCGAACCTTCCGCTTCCGCGCGTTCGATGTCCGACAGCACCAGCTCGGGACGGTCGTCCATGACCGAATAGGCAACGTCGAGAGTTGCCGCTTCTTTGGCCTTGCGCCGCGCTTCGGCGATGCGGCCATGTTTCAGGTCTTGCCGTGCCTCGCGAACGAGGTTGGTCGCCCGCTCCTTGTTCCACTTGGCGTTTGGAGCGACGGGCTGGGCTCCCTGATGCGAGACCTGGTTCACCTTAAACGGCGATTGATCACCGGAATCTTGTGCCACGGCCTGTCGCACTTCCGACGGTTGCGCGTCGTCGGGTCCAACCGGCCGGCCCGACTGCGAGTCTCGGATTGAAATCGACTCCAACACAAGTTCCGGACGATCGTCGAACGGAGTGTAGGCGACATTCATTTTGGCGACTTGTTGCGCCTTTTGTCGGGCCGCGTCGACGTGCCCGGCTCGCAGGTCCTCGCGCGCTTTGAGCAACAGGTCCTGCGCCTTTTGGCTCTCAGCCGCAGATCCCGTCTGCTGCTTGTCGGCGGCCGTTTGTTCTCCCCAGTTGTCCAGTGACTTGGGGCCGGTGCCGGCGGTCAGATCGTGCACGCGCTGGGCTCGAGCGATGTCGGCCAGCACCGTGTCGGGCCGATCCTCGAACATGCCGAACGCGGCGTTGAGCTGCCGGGCTTGCTGAGCTTTTTTCGTGGCGTCGGCAAATCGGCCCGCTTGCAGGTCGGCCCGCGCTTGGCGATTCAATTCAACGGCTTGGGCGCGATGCGGATCGGTCGATTCCGAGGACGGCCGCTTGGTTCGGCGAGCGAACGTTTTGGTTCCCGTGGTGCGCTCGATCTCGGCCAGCAAAGTCTGCGGTTGGTCCTCGAGGACGTTCCACTTGACCTCGAATTCGTCGGCCTTGAGCGCTTTGATTCGGGCTTCGTCGTAGGCGCCTTTGTCGAAGGCCACGCGTGCTTCAACCAACAGCCGCTTGGCCTGAGCTTTGGCATTAACGACCGGCAAGGCCGGCGGAGCGACCGGAGCCTTCGGTTGTCCGCTTTTGTCGAAGTCCTGGAAATCGGACGGCGACTCAGCCGCACTCGGCGACTGCCCGCGGACGACCAGCGGCTCAGAGGCTGCGGGAGTCGCGGGCTTTGCCCGGTGGCTCAGCCGATCGATCTCGGTCAGCAACTGTCCGGCTCGCGAATCAATGAACTTGTAGGCGGTTTCGATTTTGTGCGCGGCGGCGGCTTTGGCTTTGGCCAGATCGAGACGTCCGAGTTGCAGTTCGTCGCGAGCCGTATCCAACAGGGCGGAAACGTAACGATGCTTCTTCAAAACGGTCATGGAAGGCGAGTCGTTCTGGGCCATCGCGGCGCCATCTTGCCCGGCGCGGGCGGCCAGCTCGACCAGGAGCTGCTGCGGCGTTCGCTCGCCGGCCTGCCACTGCACGGGCAACGTCGCGGCTCGGTGGGCCAGCACGGCTGCCTTCTGCAGCTCTCCGGCGGCAGCCAGCCGATCGGCCTCCGCCAGGATGTTCTTGGCCGTCTTCTTATAGGCCTGGTTGGCGGACGAGTCGGTCGGCGCGACTGCTCGCGACCCGGCGGCCGGACCGGCGACCGGTGTGTCGTCGGCATGAAGTGGCCGACCGGACAAGGCCGCCAGCGTGCCGACTCCGGCCGCGGTGATGGCGAAGAATGCGAATCGAGTGCGCAAGGTTCGTTCCTCCCTCACTCCGTGAAGGTCGAATTTCCGCAGCCCCGGATCATTTCCATTGAATCGGTTCATGGGACATCCAGAAGTGTCGTGCACGGTCGCGGTTGACGTACGCCGAGTGAACAGGTTCCCGCGCGCTTGCGAGGATCGGCCGCTGGTCCCGCGAGAGACTTGTGGCCGATCCGCACTGAATCCGCGCCGGTCGAAAATCTGCTGTCGAAAAATCTGCTATTGAACTGCTGTCGGAAGAGAGAGAGGAGATGAGCGGGCGGCTAGATACCTCACAGCCGCAAACAGGGTCAAGAGCGCCTGCGACCTTTTTTCGCCGGAGCGTCCGAGTTTTTCTCGGAAGCAGGAATGCCGGCAAAATCTGCCGGTGGCAACAGGTCTTCGGGCGGCAAATAGGCCGATTCGATGCTCGCTTTTTGATAGGCTTCCACGAGCACCTTTCGCATTGCCTCCTTTTGAATCTTGTCTTCGAGAACTTGCTTGATCAGTTCTTGCACTTCGCCGATGGGCCTCTTGCCGGCCGGCTTGCGTTCTATCACCCGCACCAGGCGATAAGCGTCGCGGCCTGAGATGACGGGACTTGTTTCGCCGATCGCCAGGCCGCGCAGCGTTTGCGACATTTTTTCGTCGACGACGCTTTCGGCCCGCGTCCACGGCTGTTTGCCGCCGTCTTCGGCGTGCAGACCGTCGGAATATTTTTTTGCGACTTTGTCGAAGCTGTCGCCCCGCCGCAGCGCATCGACTGCCTGGCTCAGCACGGCCAGCGCGGCGCTCTTGTCGCCGTGCTTCTCGAAGTTGATTTCCAACAGCTGCCAGCGGACTTTCTCGGGATAGCTGAAATCGGCCTCGTGCTTTTGGTAGTAAGCCAAAATTTCCTCACGGCCGACGATGTGCTCTTTCTTCGACTTGCCCCGCAGGTATTCGTCGGCAAGCAGGCGGTTCTGGAACTCTTCCTGCAGGCTCGCGAGTGACGTCCCCTGTCTATGCAGCCCCAGGTCGACTTCGTGCGCCGTCAGGACGTTGAAGTCTTTCTTCAATCGCTCCAGATAGTTCTCGAACTCTTTCTTGACGGCCTCTTGGATCTTTTTCTGCTGGTCTTTTTCGAGGGCCGCGACCATCGCCTGGGCCAACACGCGGGTGCGGACATAGTCCTTGCCAAATTTGCGAATGGCCAGGAGCTGCAGCTCGCGATATTCCTGTTCGGTGAGCTGATTCGCCGCGAGGGCTTGCTTTGCAATCAGCAGGTTCAAACCCTGTGGCGTAAGCTGCTCGACCGCCGCCCGCTCGAAGATTTCCGAGGCAAACACAGGCTGACCATTGATCGACGCCACGATCTCGTTGCCCGTCATCTTTCCTTCGCCCGACTTCGCGCTCGTGTATCCGGCGCGCTTGATGTCCCCATCCGACGTAGACGCGGTTTGAGTGGTGCTCTTGTCCGGCGACCTGCCGCGGGCGGTGGTGACGGAGCCGCTGGCGGTGTCCGCACCTGGTGCCGAGTTGTCGGGGCTAACGACGGCGGTGTCAGACGCCTTTCCGCTGGCGTCGCTGGTGCCGGACTTCACGATTTTTCGCGGCGGCGGCGGCCCGAAAACCGGGTCTCCCACCTTGGCTGGATCGAGCAGATCACAGCCGGCAGAGACCGCGAGGGCCGCCATCAGAGGCAACAGATACCGCATGCGGACGAAGTCCCGGGGCGCATTCGCAGGGCGTCGACTTGCGCCGGGCAAACGGCTCGCTGCGCCGTTCGCTCGGGCCGGTCGTGCCATGGATTGCTGCGCCTGTTGGAGGGCCGGAAGCCGGGCAACGAAGGGAGGAAAGGGGCGGGGATTATGCGCCTTATCTACGCCGGCTGCAACACCGTTTTGAGCGTCGCGATCAGTTCCTCACTGCTCAACTCGCGTTCCGGCAGCACGAGGTAGGCGCT
>DASZIA010000161.1:0-29281 GCA_035949535.1 Planctomycetaceae bacterium
ATGTCGCTGCCCCGAAACAGATGGTCGCGATAAACAAAGTGATCCGTGTCGAGACTTCGCACCAATTCGTTGCCGCTGGAGATCTTGTAACCGGCCGCCAAGAGCGAGTCGATCGCCTCGCTCACCCAGCGGCGTTTGACCGCCCAGCCCGCGATGGGAGACGTGACTCCTAGCTCTTTGATCTCGCGAGCGATGAGCGTGTTATGCGGTAGCTCCATCTGGTAGATCGTGATGTTGTCGGGCTCGAGTTTTTTCACTTGCTCGATGCAATCGGCCCAATTGTCGTCCGACTCGCCGATCATGCCGGCAATCAGGTCGACGTTGATCTGGGGAAAGCCGACCTGGTGGAGCCAGTCGTAGGCTCGGAAGATCTCAGGCGAGAGATGGGCCCGGCCATTGTTTTCGAGAATTTCGTCGTTGAAATTCTCGACGCCGAGTGAGACGCGGGTCACTCCGATCTCTTTGAGCATTTTCACTTTCTCGAGACTGAGCGTTCCCGGCTCGCACTCGAAGGTGACTTCCTCAGCGGTCTCCCAGGAGAGATATTCGCTCAACCGATCGTGCAGCGAGCGCAGCTGCTTCGCGCTGAGATACGACGGCGTGCCTCCGCCGAAGTAAGCGAACCGCAATGTCCGCCCCTGAACGCCCGGCTGGTGGCTCAGCAATTCGAACTCATGCTCGAGCGCCTGGACGTAATTCTCAATCGCCTGCGCGTTCTGATTCGTGTAAACGCGGAAGTAACAAAACCGGCACCGTTTGCGGCAGAAGGGGATGTGAATGTACAGCCCCATCGTTACCGAACGGTCCGGCTCGCTCGCCAGAGCACGGCGAATCTCCGGGACGTGCTGCGGCTCCCACAGCGAAAACGGCGGGTAATTGGCGATGAAATAGCTACCGACGTCGGTCGGGGTCTCTGCAATCATAGTCCGATTTAGCCCAACCTGGTTTCCCCGCCCCAGGACGGGTGCCTCGGGCGTCCTAATGCGGCAACTTTGCCATTCTAGGCGATCAGTGCCGGCTCGGCCAATCGACGGCTGTTCAATCGTCCCTGGCGAGCGGCCGGTGCGGGTACCCATGGCAAGCCATGGGTGCCGCCGGTTCTTAGCTTGCGGCTAACTGCGAGAACGGCTGGTTGGCGCCACTGAGCACAGCGAGCACGCGACCACTGATCAAGCACGCGTCGCAGTTCGCATAACCGTCCAGAAACCAATGGCGGCCGGAATCTCCGCCCCCGTAGACGGCGCGAAAATCGCGGATGGCAGCCGACATCGAGTCGAGATCGCCCGCGTCGGTCTGACAGCGCGCACCCATCGCCTCAATTAAGGGACGCAACTCAACCAATGCTGCCGGTTCCAACACGACAGTTGAGCCTGGTTGTTCCGCGAGCAATAGCGGAACCACCAGCCTGGCGATTGCGCTCGCTGAGACGTGTCGCCCGCGCTCATCGATGAAGCCGCAGCGTTGTCCGTCATCGTCGATCAGGATCCCAAGCTGGGCCTGGCTCTCGCGAACGGTGGTCGACAGTCGAAGGATCGCCTCGTCGCGCCGACGCGTCGGATTGCGAATCTTTACCGGCAGCTCGGTGCACAGCACCTCGCGGGACGGCCCTTTCAAGAGACGCTGCAACAGTTGGACGACAAGTGGAGAAGAACAGGCCAATGCAATCTTCTGTAACTGAATCCCGCTGAAATGCTTCGCCAGCGAGGCCTCATAAAGAGCGGCCGCCTGAAACATCCGTTCTGTACCCGCGGTGCGAGTCGGGCGTGTGAGACGAAACGTCTCAGGCTTTTGATTGGGGTCTCCCCAAGACCGGAAATGCGAGACTTCTTCGACCGATGCGGGACGCGCGCCTTCCCACAAAAAATCCATCCCCGTCCACGCGGGTTCCGTGCCGGATCCGGTTACGAACAATCCCCCGGAAGCATGTAAGTGGTCGACCGCGAACCAGAAGCAGGGCTTTGTCGCCAATCCGACGTCGATGACGTGGCAACCCATTCGCCGCAACGCGGCGACGGCCGCGGCAAAAATCGTTGGAGACGACGGGCGCTCGTCATAACCGACGACAACCGTCGGCCGCGACAGCCGAGCGCCGCGATCAATGCCGTCATTGGGACTACGAACCGGCGCTCGCTCCCATAAAGATTCCGCAAATCTCGTTGCGACTGTGTCGGCCACCCGGCGCGTAATGGCGTTGAGAAAAATGCCCCGCAATCCGCCGGCAGCAATGAGTTCGCGCTGAGGTTTAGGAGGTGCGTCGAGTTCGATGCTTGCCAAATCACGGACCGCGATCCGCGAACCCTCGTCGCGCAGCGGACACTCGCGGCAAGCGGGAAAGGCGGCAGCCAGTCGGGCCAAGTGGACGGATCGCGAGATCGGGTGGCTTTCGCCGGGGCAGATGTAGGCCTTGCTCTCGACGTCGATTGCCATCACCAGCATCCGTTCTGGAAGCGTGTGCGCCGTAGGGTGGGCCAAGATCGCGCCAGCGATCGCAGGCCCACCATCGCGTTTACGGGACGATGGCTGAGCGTCGAAATGGTGGGCCGGCGGCCCGCAGCGGGCCTTGTCCCACCCTACGTTGCCGTCGATTGCCATCACCGGCATCCGTTGCTGTAATCGGGCGGCGGGCGGCGACTCTAGGCGTCGCCCGAAAAGAGGTCAATCCCCAATGCATGCCACCGCGTTTCTGAAGTCCCCGCCTGCCAACGTCGGGGCGATCGCGGTGCTGTTCGGCGAGCAGGACTTTCTCAAACGGGCCGCCTTCGAGTGTTTGTGCCGCCTCGTCTTGGGCGAAGACGACGAACGCCTGGGCCTGACGCGCTTCGCCGGCGACCAGGTCGATCTCAAGACTGTTTGCGACGAGCTGCGCACCATTTCGATGTGGGGAAACAGCCGGCTCGTCATAATCGACGATGCCGACCGTTTCGTGTCGCAAAACCGCGAAGGCCTGGAGAAATACCTGCAGAAGCCGGCGAAGAATTCCGCCCTGGTAGTCGACGTCAAAACCTGGCCCAAGATCACGCGGCTGGCGAAGGTCGTTCCGAAGATCGGATTGGAGATCGAATGTGCGCCCCTTACCGGCAGCGATCTCGTTCGCTGGATCGCGGAAACGGCTAATAATGTTCATGGCAAATCGCTCAGCCGTGAGACGGCCGCTTTAATCCGCGAGTTGGCCGGCGACGACTTGGGGCTGCTCGAACAAGAACTTGCGAAACTTTCGGCCTACGTCGGTGATCGCAAATTGATCGAGATTGCCGACGTGCAGACTCTGGTCGGGGGCTGGGCGACCGAGACCACGTGGGCCATTGCGGCGGCCGTCCGTCGCGGCGAAACGGGCGAGGCTCTTGACTTGCTGAATCAACTGCTCGACGCGGGCGAGTCGCCGCACAAGATTCTCGGCGGCCTGACTTTTGTATTTCGACGCTTGGCTCAGGCGGTCGAACTTTCGGGGCAAGGTGCCTCGCTCGATCGGTCGTTAGGAGAAGCCGGCGTATTCCCTCGCGAGATCGGGGAATCGGCCGCATACCTGCGTCGTTTGGGCCGCGCGGAGGCGCATCGCATATCGGCCCGATTGCTCGAGGCGGATAGCGCGCTCAAGGGGGCCTTCCTCATTCCAGAGCGACAGGTGCTCGAGACGCTGATCGTGAAGCTGACTGGGACATCTGCCTTGTCCCATCGAAAATGAGAGGCTATAGTCCCGAACGACACTCCACACCGTTGCTCGGAAACCCGTCTGGAAGCAGGGTGCCCGGGCCAAAGCGCTTTACATATTTGAATTGCCGGTCACCGCAGACGACGGCGACGGCCGGAGGTGGATGATGTGCTCTCAGGCGGTATTGACGGGACGTTCTGCCAGCATTCACGACGAAGCGCGGCGCGAAGCTCAACGTCATAAGTGGATCGAAAGCCAGAAACACGGACGCGACCTCGGCGACCAGGCCATTCGCGACTGGTATCGCAAATACTGGCGGGCCTATTGTCGCTACCGACGGATCGAACATCTCCGCGGCCGACAGCGGTGGATGGAATTCGACGACGAGCCGTTCGGCAAGATCGACGCGCTGATCGCCAGCGGCGATTGCCTGGTCGATCGAGTGCTCGACCGCGTGTACGCGGGGCACGAGAACCTCGAGATCATCAATTGGGCCATCGACTGGGGCCTGCCGACGGATCGAGTGGTCGATATCCTGGCTCAACTTGATGTCAACCGCGCCCGCTTCGAGCCCGTCGTGCGATAAAACCCCTGAACACGCCTCGTCGAGGGGCGGCGTCTCGGCCGGTTTGCGGACAGTCAGCTTGCTGACTGTCGGGAGCCGGGTTCTCGGACTTGTGCGCGACGTGGCGATGGCCGCGGCGTTCGGCAACGGGCCACTGATGGACGCGTTCTCCGTCGCGTTCCGCGTCCCGGGCTTGGCGCGCGGCATGTTTGGCGAAGGCGCGCTGACGGCCGCTTTCCTTCCGGCCTTTCTGCAGGAGCGCACGCACAAGGGGGCCGAGGCAGGCTGGCGGCTGGCAAGTGGCGTCTTGGTAGCTCTCGCCATCGGACTCACGGCCCTCGTGCTCGCCGCCGAGCTGCTGATTTTGCTCCTTTGGCTACGAAGCGAACCGGCGTCGGATCTGCGCGTGCTGTTGGGGCTGACGGCCGTTTTGCTTCCCTATCTGATCCTGGTGTGCGTCGTCGCGCAATTGAATGCGGTGATGTACGGCCTCAACCATTTTCTTTGGCCCTCGCTCGAGCCGGTGCTGCTGAATGTCGTGTGGATTGCCTGCCTGTGGCTGTGGGTTCCCTTTATCGAATCCCCGACCGCCAAGATTTACGCCGTTGCCGCGGCCATTGTGGCTTCGGGCTTCTTTCAATTGGCGGCGCCTCTGCGGACGCTGCGACGACTGGGCTTTGAGTACAGGTCCGATTGGCGAGTGGCCGGCGGGCGGCTCGGCGAAATTGGCCGCGCGATGTTGGCGGTCACGATCGGTCTTTCGGTGACGCAGCTGAATTCACTTTTGGATGGGCTGGCGGCCTGGGGTTTCACTCGCCCGGAGGTGGCAGGCACCATCCCCTGGTTGCCGGGTAGCCTGCCCTATCCGCTCGATCCGGGTACTCCGTCGGCTCTGTACTTTGGCGCACGGGTGTACCAGTTTCCGCTTGGCGTGTTCGGAGTGGCGCTGGGAACTGTTTTGTTTCCCATCCTGTCGCAGCATGCGGCGGAATTCCGCATGGACAAGCTGCGAGAAGACCTCGCGCGGGGATTGAAGCTGGTGCTGTTCATCAGCGTGCCGGCCAGCGCGGGACTCGTCGTGCTAGCGCGACCGGTCACGATTCTTTTATTCCAGCATGGCAGCTTCGACGACGAGGCGGTGCGGCAAACCACCGACATGGTGCGCATGTTCGGGTGCGCCGTGTGGGCCTACTGCGCGCTGCTGATCGTGCATCGCGGCTTTTACGCCGTCGGCGACCGGCGCTCGCCGCTCAGCATGAGTTTGGTCGGAATGGCCATTAATCTCAGCCTGGATGTGACGCTGATTTGGCCGATGGGAGGCGGCGGGCTGGCACTTGCGACGGCCGTCTCTTCGATCGTGCAGTGCGGATTGGTGTTGTGGCTCTTCGAGCTGCGAGTCGGCCGCCTCGATTGGCGGAGCTTGCGGCAGTCGTGCCTGCGAATCAGCGCCGCCACCCTTGCGATGACGATCGTGTGCTTGCTCGTCGCGATGCTTTTCCCGCCGGGGCATACCTGGGCCCAACGATTGCTCAGTGTCTGTGCGCCGGTCGCCGCATCGCTTGCGGTTTACTTCGGACTGGCCTGGGCGATCGGGATGAGCGAGATCTCACTGCTGTTCCGCTGGCAGCGTGCCGCGCCCTAGTCGTTGTCCAAGCTGATCATTTCTCCGCCGGCTCGCGTGCCCATGGCTTGCACGACGGTCGGCCACCCAGCCGGATCGTCTGTGAAGGTGCTTTGCAGGTAGCGGACAGAACCGTCGGCAAACAGACAATGCGCGCCGGCGGGATGCACACTCGAGAAATCGTCCATGTTCGCGTCGTGATCCTGGCCAAGGCCGTTAATGAAATGGGCGTGACCCAAGATCGCGAATGCCGCCGACTCGGTGGCGGGAGCGTTTCGATTGAGCTTGCCGGCTTGGATCAAGCCCCTATTCGGCGCACCGACCCATGTGCCGTTGACCTGACTCCAGGCCCGCTCGCCCACGACGATCGTATTCGTCGTTCCGTCGGTGATGTCCGAGATGCGCGTCTTGCTGTTGCGGTAGAGGATCCCATTCCAAGGGACCGTATTGTCGTCCACTGCGGAAGAGTCGTTGCCGACACAGCCGACGTAACTGCAAGGCGTCACCTGCACCACCGGCATCATGCCGGCCGGATCGCTGGCGATCGTGAAGGGGCTCGGCGAAGAGATGTCGGAGGGGCAAACGAACCCCGGAAGAAAGGTCGCGACCAGCGTCACATTCTTCGGATCGGTCAGCGAAAGACGAAACTCGAGTTTGCGATTGAGCGCGGACTGCTCGAGGTAGGGCAAGAGCATGGCTCCCCAACCCCATCCCGGACCGGTGTTGGTCAGATCCGACGAGCCGGCGACATAGCCGGGCGGAAACAATCGCAGCACGTCGTGGTAGTTGTGTAGCGCCACGCCGATCTGCTTGAGATTGTTGCGGCACTGCGTGCGGCGGGCCACCTCCCGAGCGGACTGGACGGCGGGCAGCAGCAAGGAAATCAGGATCGCAATCACAGCGATCACCACGAGCAGCTCGACCAGGGTGAATCCGGCGGGCTGAGTACGGTGCAGGCGCATTCCGGCATCCCTTCATTGGCAGGACTGGTGCCGAGTTCGGCGGCCGGACGTTCCGACCACTCGTTGCCGGGGATGCTGGCTGGCCAAATGCAGGAGGCGAGCTGGCGGAAGCATACTGAGCCGGAAAGCGGGTTTCGGCCTCAGCGAACGATCAGTTTATTGACACTGAGTCTCAATTGCAATAGATTGTCTCCCGATTCTGCGATTTCAACGCGACTCAGGGGTCTAACCATGGAAAGTCCGAAACGCGAAAGTCTTTGCCCAATTGAATCAGACCTCGCTCAGCTTGGCGGCCGGGTTGGCCCCGAATTCCAATCAGTTTTGGCCGTGCCCGGCTCGCTCCGCACGCTGGATTCGGCTGACCTCTTGCGAGGTGCTCGCGAGGTCCAGATCAGGCACGAGGAGAAAATCTATCGCTTGCAGCTCACCCGCAACGGCAAGCTGATTCTCATTAAATGAGTGTTACCGTTCCGCGTGGGGGCGGCGTTTGAACGGATAGAACCACACGCCATACGGCAAAAACCGCACCGATCGGGGACCAGCGAATCTCCGCGGGAGATCCAATTCGTAGACGAATTGGCCGTTGAGCAGGTCCGCCGGGACGCAGGCCGCCTGATGATCGGCGGGACGTGACGGCCGGCACTCGATCAGATCGATCGTGCCGACGAGTTTCCCCACCGGCAGCGAGGCGACTTCAATCTTCCAGCGGCTTGCCGCAGCTTCGGCCGCCGGCATTTTCGAGAGGCGCTTGCTCGCGTACAGATAGATCGTGCCGCGAAGCTGCGTCGGCTGCGATCGGATTTCGAGAGTCTTGATCCCTCGCAGGATCAGCTCGGCCCAGGGTTGCTGAATGGCCAGCGCAATGCGGTCGCGATGCGGCGCTCCCGACTCATCGGCCGGAATCAATGCCGAGTCCCGGTTCCCGCCTCGGCTCTCGCTCCTTCTGTCGCAGGCGGGGCGACCTTCGCGTGGACGTCGCGGATTCTGAGCGGGACGGGAATGTGCGGATAGTGCGGATCGTCCGTCGTCAGGATCACCGAACAGTCCTCGCCGCCAGTCGGGACCTGGGCCGCGACGCGGATCACGACAGTCGTCTCGCGTCCTCCTTCCGGGTCATCGACCGGCTTGCCCAACGCGACTTTCACTAAGGGCGACCGGCAGGTTGCCGAAGTGACTCGGAACGGTTTGGGCCGCATGTCGGTTAATACGACCTTCTGCTCAGTCTCCGAGACTCCGTTTTGATAGACGATCAGCTGCGACGGGCTGAGCGTCACTTCGCGTCGAATGATCAGCTTGAACGTCACCGTCACGACGCGCGGATGCGGGTCCTCATATTCGAGCGTGAGCAGATACTCGTGCGGCCCCGGCGTCTGGTGTGTGGTCAACACGCCGAGCGTGAAGTCGCTGATCTCGCCCGGCGCGTAAGGCCGCTTTTCGATTTTCGGGGCCAGGCATTTGCAACTGGGGACGATGTTTGTGATGCGAACAGGAAAACTGCCGCAGTTCTTGAAGCGAAAATGAGCCTCGGCCCGAGCGGAATTGTGGATCTCGCCCAGATTGACCAGGTACTGATCGAACACAAGCGCAGGACGGTCAATCGAATCGCACAAGGGGCGGCGCTGGCGTTCGATTGAGCAGAACCCGAGCGACGCGAAGAAGGGCAAAGCAGCCGCCACGATTAATAGGAGCCGACCACTCGAGATTCGACGGCCTTTCGGGGCTGGGGCGTTCATCGAAACGTCGCTCCGCGGTGGAAAAGGAAAGAGGCCGGTTTGCGAAAGCGGCGGTCTTTTAGCAGAGGCTCGCGATTCGGGCAATACGCCCAGCGCGGACTGCCCGTTTGCGCCGAGCCCGCAGCTATCGGGAGTCGGCCGTCTCAGCGATTGCCGTTGCCAGACATCCCGAGAAAGCCCCCGAGTTGGCGATTCGAGCGGCAATCCGCGGGTGGGCAAAGACTCGCACCCGCTTGACGTAATCGTCGAACTGTGTCCTGGAGAGCGCGTCGACGACGGGAGAGACCAAGTGCAGCGGCCGGTAGACGTCTTCTTTGGGAAAGTAGATTTCGACGTCGAACTCGATTTCCCGGTCGGGAGGAGGCGCGTCGATGAGTACGTCGGTCGGCTGCACCCGTTCACCAAGTGCTTCGGAAAGCTGCAAAGCCAAGGTTTCCGCACACTCGACCAGGTAGCCAAAGGGTCGCCGGGCCAGCAGGCGATAGGTCTCGGGAACTTGATAGAGGCTGAATTCGGCCACGCGCTTGTAGAGTTCGCGCTTCGCCCCGAAGAGCGCGTCCAAGATCGGCGCGCAGCGAGTTCCGGTGGCGGCGTGAAGCAAGCGGCTGATCGATTCCGCCTCGCTGAGCTGGAAGAACGATTTCAGTTCCAGACGCGGCCGCAATTCGAAGAACGCGCGGCCGAACATGCTCGTGGCTGAGCGGACCGCATGGTGCCAGTAAACTTCACTGAACATCACGTACCGGGCGAAGACCATCAGCTCGGCGGCCGTCTTGCCCTTGGTCGAGATGGCGAGGCCGTTTTGCGCCTCGTTTAAGAGGAGCGATTGGATGAGCCGATTGCGGTCGAAATTGCGGCCGTAAGGGACGCCGGCATGCAGGCTGTCGCGGTCCAGGTAATCCATCTTGTCGATGTCGATCGGTCCGGAGAGAACCGAGTGAAGCAATCGTCCGGGTGCTGACTCGTCGCGCCCCGTCACCACGTCGAGGACTTCGCCCGGTTCGACTTCCCAACCGCTCTGCAATACGCGGCCGAGCTCTGTCTGGTCGGACAGGAATTGGGCGGCAAATTCCTCGTGCGAGGGAAGGTCGTCGAGACCCATGTCTTCGATGGGGTGGCAGAAGGGCCAATGTCCGACGTCGTGCAGGAGCGCCGCGCACAACAAGACCTCGGCGCGGTGACGATCGATTACCTCGCGGAACCGCGGATCTTTGCCGAGCTGCCGCAGGTAACGCACCGCGTTGTAAAACACTCCGAGCGCATGCTCGAAACGCGTGTGCGTAGCCCCCGGATAAACCCGCGACGCCAGGCCGAGCTGCGTGATGTGCTTGAGGCGTTGAAACTGGGGCGTGTCAACGAGCGCGCGGACCCGCGGCGTGAACGGGACATCCAGCTCCATCGGAATCCGCACGAGCCCCTGACCCGTTTCCAGGTTGGCAAGCTCGGGGATTTCAAACAAGGAATGCGGCATGCTCCACCCGCCCATTGGCCGCCTTGATCATATCGCGGGCGCCCCGACTTTCCGATGGGCCGTCCTTCGGTGGCGCCGATGCCACAGCGGACTTAGACGATCAACACGTCCACGTCGGGAATCGCGGCCAGCAAGCGTTCGAGAATCGAAGGACCAAGCCAGCGGCGGTACCAGGGGCGCTGCGTGCGACCCAGCACAATGTGAGTGATCCCGTACTCTCTCACGTAAGTGGCAATCGTGCCGACCACGTCGGAGCCCTTCAGTTGAAACGGGGTTCCTCCCATTTGGGTGGTTAATGTCAGCGTGTTGGTGATCTGCCGTTGAGTGGCTGCGTCGACGAGGTGCAGGTCCTCGTTGGGCGTCTGGATATAGACGGCATACCAGGGCGCGTTAAAGCGATCGGCCAGCCGGGCGGCTCGGCGCAGCAATCGCTCGGCGTTTGGGCTTCTGGAACTGAGGCAGACCATCACGCGGCCGGAGGTGCTGTGCTCCTGGTCCTCCCGGGCTTCGCTCTGACGGCGATCGAGCCGGTAGGCGATCTCCTCGAAAGCCAGCTCGCGCAGCCGCGTCAGGTTGGCGTTCGTAAAGAAGCTTTCGAGCGCGGTCCCAATGCGTTCGGCCGGATAGATTTTCCCCGCTTCCAATCGCTCCCTGAGATCCTCGGCCGACACGTCGACATTCACAAGCTCGTCGGCCGTTCCCAGCACATAATCGGGGATGCGCTCCTTGACTTTCACGCCGGTGGCTTTTTCGATCGCGTCGTAGAGACTCTCCAGATGCTGAATATTGAGCGTGCTGAGCACGTTGATTCCGGCACGGATCAGTTCGTCGACGTCTTGATAGCGCTTCGAGTTGCGTGAGCCGGGCGCGTTCGTATGGGCCAATTCGTCCACGAGGACGACGCTTGGGTGCCGCGCCAAGACGGCGTCGAGGTCCATCTCCTCCAGCGTCACGCCTCGATATTCAATCGTGCGGCGCGGGACTTGTTCGAGATCGCCGATCTGCGCCTGTGTCTCGGCACGCTTGTGGGTTTCGACGATGCCGATGGCCACGTCGACCCCCTGACGTTTGAGGCGATGGGCCTCTTGCAGCATTTCATAGGTTTTGCCGACGCCGGCCGCGAACCCGAGATAAATCTTTAAACGCCCGCGCCGTTGCTGGCGGATCATCGTCAGAAAGCGTTCGGACGCCGGCTCCTGATGATCGAGGCTCACGCAAGGGCTCCGCCGTCACGAAACGGCTTTCAACGAGGGTTGGAACCGCCCGCCGGCCGTTTCGCGCAAGGCCGGCAGGCGGATGCGGAACTCGGTTCCCTTTCCGGGACGGCTTTCGCACGCGATTGTGCCGCCGTGCGCGACGACAATTTCCTGAACGATCGCCAGTCCCAATCCCGTGCCCGTCCCTTTGCTTTGCCCGGGGACGCGGAAGAACTTTTCGAAAACGTGCGGCAGAGCGTCGGCGGGAATGCCGATGCCCGTGTCGGCGACCGACAGCTCGACTTCGTCCCCGTCGAAGTGGGCGCTCAAAGTGATCCGACCCCCACGGTCGGTATACGTGAGCGCGTTGTTGAGCAGATTCTGCAGGGCGCTTCCGAAGCGCGACACGTCGACCTGGATCTCCGGCAGACACTCGACCAGATTGACCACGACTTCGATGTCTTGGTCGGCCGCCCGCGCGCGGATCGAGTCGGCCGCGCTTCGCAGCAGCGACTCGGGCTGCACGGGCTGCAAGTCGAGCTGTCGCGAGCCCTGTTCCAGCCGGGCGAGGTCGAGCAGATTATTGACCATGGCCAGCAGCCGCTCGCTGTTTTCGCGAGCATCCAGCAGCAGTTCGGTCTGTTTGGGAGTGAGCGGCCCGACCGTTTCTTCCAACAACAGGTGGACGGCCAGGCGAATGCTCGTCAGCGGAGTTTTCAGTTCGTGGCTGGCCGTGGCGACAAGATTGTTCTTGACCTGATCGAGCAGACGCAGACGTGTGACGTCCTGCAGAAGCACGGCGGCCCCCAGCGTATTGCCATGCGGGTCGCGAATCGCCAGCACCCGCGGCAGCATGGCCCGCTCGCGACCCGAGGCGCCGAGCAGAATCACGCGGTCGAAGCCCTCGGGTGAATAGTCTCGCTGTTCGGTCAGCGCATCGGCCAGCGGTTGGCGCAAGGGCTCGGGAGGCTGCCACGTCCCCGATGTCGGCTGACCGTGGTGTTTCGCCAAAACCCCCAGCAGGCGCCGGGCGGCCGGATTGGCGATCTCGACGAAACCTTCCGAATCGATCACGATCACCGGGTCGGGGAAGGAATCAACGGTCGCCTGGCTCGCCTGTTGGGCCCGCGACAAGCGGGCTGACTGCGATTCGCGAAACTCACGAAGATGGCGGGTCATCGTGTTGAAGGCCCGGGCCAACTGGCCCAGCTCATCGTCGGATTGGTAGGGGACGATCTGGTTGAGATTGCCCCCGCTGATTGCCAGCGCCGCCTGCGTCACCGCTTGCACCGGTCGCAGAATCGTCCGCATGGTATGCAGCACGGCAAACCCGGCCAGGATCAGGGCAATGGCCAGCGCCACGGCAAAACCGATCGAAGACAACTTGGCGAGCCGGCGCGCGTCAGCGCTGGCTTGCTCCATGTTGGTCTGGTTGAGGTGCAGGGTTTGGCCGGACACGTCTTTGATCTGACCGAAAACTTCCAAGAGGCCGTTCGGTCCATAGTACGCCTGGATCCGCTTGCCATTGGTTGAGGGCGAGGCATAGAACTCTTTGCCCTTTCGATAGTAGTCGTCCGTGAGGCGTTCGAGCCGCTCGACCAACTCACCTTCGCCGGGCACGGTGATGTTGTGCTTTTCGATTTCGAGATTCTGGGAATACGATTCCAAGCTACGGGTGAACTGTTGTCGTGCCTGCTCCTCGCGTCCGCTCAGCGCGAATTGAAACGACGAGTCGATCCGCTCGACAGCCTCGTTGAGTCCCTCCATGGCGATGACACTGCGATAGTTTTCCCGGAGAATGGCATCGACGCTGTTGCCCAGGCGCAAGAGCAGCACGATCCCCGCGCTGCCGATGGCCGCCAGCAAGAGCAGCAGGGGAATGAGGGTGATCAGAATGCGTTGGCGCAAGGAGAGTGTCACATTCCGCATTGTGACGAGGCTTCGGCGCCGAATGCAATTCGGTCGCGAGCCGGCGGTTCATGAACACCTGCCCGACGCAAGTTCCCGAGGCAATTTGCAAACAGGCCCGTGCAAATTGCACTCTCAACGGACATCGTAGAGTGGCGGACGCCGCGCCATCCGTGGGTTCTAGCAGGAGTTAGCTTCTCAACCGAGTCCTCGGCATGAGCCTTGCGTGCCGTAGACCAGGCGGTGCACCGCCCAGACAAATCCCTTGGCGCGCATCCTGGCAGGACACGGAGCTCTTTGAGATGAATCTGCTGGTCTGGCTTCCCGCTCTATGTCTATTGGGCGTTGCTGCCCTCGGGCTGGTCTTTGCCTTCGCCGCCGGCTGTGAACGTGTTTAAGGCGACCGCAGGCCGAAGTAGAATGGGCGCGCAGGCGAAAGCGCAAACGGATTGTGCGGCCGCTCGACAGGTTCGCTTCAATGTGGTTCGTCAAATCGCCGAGAGCCACTCACGCCGCGGTTGACCGCAATCGTTTTTGAGAGAGACCCCATGATTGTGCTGACGGGCATCGTGACTCTGCTGTTGTTTGTCTACTTGTTGGCGGCTTTGCTGCGTCCCGAATGGTTCTAAGCCCACCACCTGGTTGAGTCGCAGGGACGCGGGCCTGCTTTTCAAAACGCATTTTCGACGCGCGGGACCAAATCCCAGCTCTCTTCAGCGCCAGCCGCGTGCCCCGCCTCTGAGGTCATCCATGTGGTTCTTGCCGTTCTTGATCATCGCGACAACGGTGGTGCTCTCGATCCCCTGCGGTTCTTATCTCGCGTGGATCATGGACGGCCGTTATCGCGCGCCGCGTTGGCTGCACTGGCTCGAGCAGCGGTTTAACACGGGGACGCAAAGCTGGAGGCAGTACACCCTTTCACTGCTTCTCTTCAACACACTGCTGTTCATCTTCGGTTACGTTGTCCTCGCGCTGCAGCCGGTGCTCCCTTTTGCGCCGGCCGGCAAGGGCATGCTAGCCCCAACGACGATCTTCAATACGGCGATCTCGTTTTTCACGAACACGAATCTGCAGCATTACGCGGGCGAGCAGCACCTCTCTTATTCGAGCCAACTGCTGTTCGTGGTCGCCAACATGTTTCTCTCGGCCAGCGTCGGATTTTGTGCGCTGCTGGCCGTGATTCGGGGGCTGCGTGGCGACGCCAATTCGGGTAACTACTACGTCGATTTGTGGCGAGCCGTGGCGTATGTGTTTTTCCCGGCGAGCCTGCTGATGGGCGTCCTGCTCATGGCGCGCGGTGTGCCGATGACGCTCGAACCGACCGTCGAAGCTCGCACGCTCGAAGCCGGCGCGATGGGACAGGACGCGTCCGGGGTGGCAAAACCGCAAAGCATCGCCCGCGGTCCGGTTGCGGCCGTCATTCCGATCAAGCACTTGGGGACCAACGGCGGTGGCTTCTTCGGTGCCAACTCGGCACATCCTTACGAAAATCCGGACGATTGGACCAACTTCTTCTCCTGCGTGAATATCTTGATTTTCCCTTTCTCGCTGGTCGTGATGTTCGGCCGGATGCTCAACAACCTGCGGCACGCTGCTGTTCTGTACTCGGCGATGATGTTGATGTTTCTGGCGCTGGTGGGCTGGGGCGTCGTCTTCGATGCGATGCAGCCGAACCCCGCCTTAACCGCGCGTCCGCAGATGACCGATCCCGCAGGGAAGCCCTACGTCATCGACATCCAGGACGCACACGGGGGAACTACGCCAATGACCGTGAACGTTCCGGCCCTGGCGGGACTGCCCGTCGACCAGGAGCTGGGCAATCTGGAGGGCAAAGAGCTGCGATTCGGCACGTCGGCCGGACCCACATTTTCGGCCGTCACAACCGCGGTCGCCTGCGGCTCGGTTAACTGCATGCATGACAGCCTGAATCCTCTGGCCGGCCTCACCCCATTTGCGGGGATGTGGCTCAACTGCATCTTCGGCGGCAAGGGCGTCGGCTTGATCAACCTTTTGATTTACCTGATCGTCGGCGTCTTTCTGGCGGGCCTGATGGTGGGACGCACGCCCGAGTACCTGGGCAAAAAAGTTGAGGCGCGCGAAATGAAGCTCGCGATGCTGGCCCTGCTGGTGCACCCAATCTTGATCCTCGGGCCGACCGGCCTGTTTGCCGCGTGCGACTGGGGGACGAAAGCGACGAACAATCCCGGGGCACACGGGTTCTCAGAAATCCTCTATGAGTTCAGCTCGTCGTCGGCCAACAACGGCTCGGAATTCGGAGGCCTGACGACTGCTTGGGGATTCAATGACCCCCAGCAGAACAACACGCCGCCGGCGCCTTACAATCCCCAATGGGACATTGCGACCGGCCTGGTGATGCTTTTCGGTCGACTGATTCCAATCGTTGCACCGATCGCCCTGGCCAGCAGTCTGGCAGCGAAAAAGAAGACTCCCTACACGGCTGGCACGCTGCGCACCGACACGGCCACGTTTGGCTTCGTGTTACTCGGTACAATTCTGCTGGTTGGGGCCCTGCTGTTTCTGCCTGCCGCGGTGTTGGGCCCGGTGGCTGAGCACCTTGGACCGATACCGTTTGGAGGGTGACGACACGTCACGTTTCAATCGCCTTTGGCTCTGACTCGGGTACCAACATCCATGTCGATCACGACCATCGATCCGCCCCAGTTGCCCATGGCCGAGGGGCCCTCGCCGGAGGAGCTGAAGCTCAGCCGCCGAGCGACGCGCCGGTACGGCCTGTTTGCACCGCACCTCATGCGGGCGGCGCTCAAGCAGTCGTTCGTCATGCTGCGGCCCGACATCCAGTGGAAGAATCCCGTGATGTTCGTCGTCGAGGTGGGAACGGCGTTGAGCGTCGTGTTCACCGTCGCGCGGCTGTTCGGATATTCTTCCCAGGTCCGAGTCACCTATCTGCTGGCCCTGGACGTCTGGCTGCTGTTGACGGTTGTGTTCGCCAACTTTGCGACGGCACTGGCCGAGGCCCGCGGCAAAGCACAGGCCGACGCCCTTCGCAAAACGCGGCGCGAGACGCCGGCCTATCGACAGCTGCCCGATGGGACTGTCGAGGAGACCAACTCGACTCTGCTCAAGGCGGGCGATCTGGTGGCAGTCACGGCCGGGCAGATCATCCCGGGCGACGGCGAGATCATCGAGGGGGTAGCGTCGGTCGACGAGTCAGCCATCACCGGCGAGTCAGCGCCCGTCATCCGCGAAGCGGGCGGCGATCGTTCGGGCGTGACCGGCGGCACGCGAGTGCTCTCGGACCGCATCGTCGTCCGAATCACGGCTGGGGCCGGCAAATCGTTTCTCGACCGAATGATCGCGCTGGTTGAAGGAGCCATCCGTCAGCGCACGCCGAATGAAATCGCGCTGTCGCTCGTCCTCTCCGCCTTCACGTTGATCTTTTTGATCGTAACGGCTGCACTCTGGCCCATGGCGCGGAATGCTGAACTCTACATGCAATCGTACCTCGGGGCGTCCCAACCGATTCAGAGCCTAGGGACGGACATTCCAACTCTCGTCGGGCTATTGGTCTGCTTGATCCCGACGACGATCGGGGCGCTCTTGGCAGCGATCGGCATCGCCGGCATGGACCGCGCGCTGCGGGCCAACGTTTTAGCCAAGAGCGGTAAGGCGGTCGAAGTCGCCGGTGACATCGACACGCTGCTCTTGGACAAGACCGGCACCATCACAATGGGGAATCGTCGGGCGACGCAGTTTCTGCCTTTCGGTGAGTTTACTGCGGCGGAAGTCGCTCAACTGGCCGCGACTGCCTCAATCGCCGATCAGACTCCGGAGGGGAAGAGCGTCGTCGAGCTGTACCGCACACTCGCTGCAGACGGCACGAGCAAGCTGCGGGCCGCGTCGATCGAGGCGCTGGTCCTGTCCGGCTCGCGGTTTATCGAATTCACGGCGCAGACCCGCATGAGCGGCGTCGATCTTCCGGACGGACGGCGAATTCGCAAAGGCGCGCCGGACACGATGATCCGCTACATCCAAGAGCGCAACGGTGGCGTCGCGCCGCAGGTCCAACAACAGGTCGACGCGGTGGCCGCTCGCGGGGCGACTCCGCTTTTGGTCTGTGATGAACACCGCATGGCCGGCTTGATCGTGTTGGAGGACGTCCTCAAGCCGGGCATGCGCGACCGCTTTGAGCGGCTGCGGCGAATGGGCCTGCGAACAGTGATGGTCACCGGCGACAATCCGCTGACGGCCAAGGCGATCGCGGACCAGGCCGGCGTCGACGCCTTCATCGCTCAGGCGACTCCGGAAGCGAAACTCGATTACATCCGCAACGAGCAGGCCGGCGGCAAGCTGGTGGCCATGATGGGAGACGGCACGAATGACGCGCCGGCCCTCGCGCAGGCCGACGTCGGCGTCGCCATGAATTCCGGCACCCAAGCGGCCAAAGAAGCGGGCAACATGGTCGATCTCGATAGCGATCCGACCAAACTGATCGAGATTGTCGAAATCGGCAAGCAGCTTCTGATGACCCGCGGAGCACTCACGACGTTTTCAATCGCCAACGATCTCGCCAAATATTTCGCGATCGTTCCCGCGCTGTTTGCCGCCACGCTTCCGTGGCTCAAGGCGTTCGACGTGATGCACCTGCATTCGGCGACGTCGGCGATTCTGTCAGCTGTGATTTTCAACGCGATCATCATTCCTCTGTTGATTCCCATTGCTTTGAAGGGTGTCGCCTATAAGCCAGTCGGGGCCGATGCACTGTTGCGTCGCAACCTTTTGATTTGGGGACTCGGCGGCGTCGTCGTACCGTTTGTCGGCATCAAGCTGATCGATATGGCTCTGTGGAGCCTGAACCTCGTGGCATGACTGCCGGCCGTCTGCAAGCGCCGCCGCGGAAATGAATTCTTCCCAACTGAAAACCAAACCCATGCGTTCTCATCTGCCTGCGAATCTCTGGCTCTTTAGCTTGTCGCTGCTCTTGTGCTGCGTCATTTATCCCGGATTGTTGCTCGGCATCGGTCGGGTCGCATTTCCAAATCAAGCCGAAGGAAGCCTTGTTTTCGACCGCGACGGAAGGCCGACCGGTTCGCGGCTGATCGCGCAGCCCTTCACCGCGGACGAATATTTTCAGCCGCGGCCCTCCGCGGTCTCCTACAACGCGGCCGCGTCGGGCGCGTCGAACTGGGGCGCCAACAATCCGCTGTTGCGCGATCGAGTCGCGCGTCAACTGGGGCCAGTCGCCCGCTATCACGGCGGATCGAAGGCCCACAAACTCGTCGGCCCGGATATCGAACACTGGTTCCAGCAAAAGCCAGAAATCGTCGCCCAATGGGCCCAGGCGCATCCTTCACTTGCGAGGAACTGGGTGACGTCCGACACGCTCAATTCCGACGCTGTTCTCACCTGGAAGGCCGGGCATCTGGCCGAAGTCGCCGGCTGGATCGCCGAGAACCCCGACACACCAGAACCGAAGCCCGAGGATCTCGCTGTCCCGTATTTTGTCGACTTCAGCAAGTCTCACGCCGGGGCTTTTCCAGTCGCCAGCGAGCGAAAGGGGCCGGACGGCAAGCCGGAAAAAACGATTGCACCCGTGAGCGCAGGGACCGAGATCCAGTCGACGTTCTTCGACATGTGGCTGGAGGAGCATCCAAAGGCGGAGCTGGAATCGGTTCCGGCCGACATGGTGATGGCGTCCGGCTCCGGCCTCGACCCGCACATCACGCTGAAGAACGCACTCTATCAGCTCGATCGCGTTGCGGCAAAATGGGCGAGCGAAACGCGGCGGGATGCGCCTGAACTCCGCGGCGAGATCGAATCCATGCTGCGCGAAAAAGCGCGAGCTCCGTTCGGGGGGCTCGCCGGCGTCGAGCTGATCAACGTTCTGGAGATCAATCTCGCGTTACAAGAGCGCTACCGGCCCGTTCGCTAGTCTTTATTGTGCTAGCGGGCGCCAGGCATCGATGCCGCGCTAGCCGGAACTCCGGGGTATTGGGGCAGCTGTGCGGTCGAAGCTGCCGCCGGCATGACAGCGGACGGGGAAACCGGGGTCGTGTCGCCGGGTGCCGCCGGCACAATGTACAATGCCGTACCGACGGCCCTCGCCTGACAGCCGATCTTGGCAAGGTCGGAATTCAAGATTGCCAAGGTTTGCGTCGGCGTGTATCGCGCCGAGTCCCAGCGATTGTACGTTCCGGCCGGAAACGCCTGCATTCGCAACTCGAGCCCCATGGCGCAGGCGAAATTTGCCAGCACGAGGGACCAAGGGGCGTTGCGGAACTGGAACGACATAATTTTCGTGCGGTCGAGCGCTTCGAGTGGATTCGCAACCGGCTGTGCCTGTGTCGCAGCATCGGGGCGATCCGGAAACCCTCCGTAGACGTTGGTCGGCTGGCCAGCAAGAGCCACCGACGCTTCTGCGGAGCGAGCAGGCATGGGATCCGCCGGCTGTGGTTGGGGGATTGGTTGCATTCGGGGCGTGGGAGCAGTGCCGGGTAGCGATAGGTTGTCCGGGCGGCCGGGTACGATTGTCAGAGCCGGAGCGTTTGCGTTCGACGCTTCTGCGGAGACCTGGACGGCTCCGGAGCTTGCCGCAGTGGCGGTCGCTACGCTAGGGACGAGCGGCCACTTGGAGCTGGGGTCCGTCGCTTGACTATTCGTCGTCACCGCCGGCTGAGCGGCTTGAAACGGGGGTTGCGCGGCAGCACCGCCACCATACGACTGTCCAGCGGGATGATCGGACGGAGCGGCCACCGTTTCCGCCGTGGGCGATTGGCTCGGACGCGCCGGAATTATCTGGTCGGCGCTCTGGTGTTGCGAGATACCGTGAGTGTCGGACCCCGCAGGTGCCTGCGCGGAGTGATCCACTGGTTGCGGAGAACCTTGAACATCGTCCAGCTGCAACGACTCGTTGTCGTCTGCGGCATGCTGAACCGCACGGCTCGACGACGAGCGGTGATGCGTTTTGGAGGAATCCTCGGCCTGATCATCCAGCGCCACTTGTTCGTCCACAGCCGCGGTATGAGTCGATTGCGGTTTCGACTGTGCCGCAGGCGCGTGGACGTGTCGGAAGCGGCTCGGCACGCTCACCGGGTTACTGTTGTCGTCCTCGGCATCGTCGGCCTGGTGAGAAGCCACTCGCATTGCGCCGTTTGACTTGGCCGCGACGCTCTCGTCAGCCGCGTGGTGTTTGTGGCGCAGCTTGACCACGATCGTCTGGGCCGCGAACACCCCGGCACAGATCAATACGCTGAGCGAAAGGGTGCCGACGACAGAAATTCGTGGGCGGTCCGCTCCCAATCCTCGCGTGAACCAGCGGAAGCCGTGTGGATCGGCGGGACGAACCGGGCCGTGAGGCGCTGGGATGGCGTGCTCTTGGACCGCTTCTGGGACCGGCGCACTGGGCACGACGGCGGCATCGGGTTGAGCAGACGATGGACGGCTTTGAAGTTCTCGATCCTGTGCGGTCCGAAGACTTCGGTAAATGCGATCTTCCACCCCCAACCGCCTTTCTCGATTTCACGACGGCAGAACTGCACGCCGCGAAGGCCTGCGGGCATCGTCCGGATCGGTCTCGCCGAAGACTGCGCGCAGCCGGCAGAACCGCTTCCTTCGGTACTATCGGCAAGATCGAGAGCCCGCGTGCACAAATGGTTGCGGCTAACGTGTGGCCGGCGCTGTTTGTTCGCTCCCTTTTGCGCCACTTGCCCAAATTCCACTTGCCCAAACTCCGACGGGCAAATGATCATGGCAAGCTCATTCAGGGAGAGTGAAAGCCTCTGGGTGCGCCGTCCCGGGAAGCAGCGGCGGAAAGAGCGAGCCCGATTCTTCGAGGCTCCAAGCCGCAATCCAATCGGTCCATCGCGTGCGGGTCCGGCCGAAAACGAGCGACTCGGCATCAACGGATGCCGCGTGGGTTGCATCGGCGTCGATCTGAGATCCGTCGCGCACTTCCGGAATGATCCGCGGCGATTGCTCGAGGGGGAAGACGATCGAATCGCTCCGACCCGCGCGCGGCAGCAGAACAAGGCCCGCCTCCGTCACGTCGTACGGCCGCACACCCTGTCCGAGGCAGGCGACAATCTGCTCGCGCACCAGGTCGGCCCCGCCAACGCGATAGAAACCGACAAGCAGCCCGCGAATCGTCGCAATCTGAGCTGTGTTGAGCTTTGACAGCCAGCCAGGTCGCCAAACGCGAGCAATCACGTGCCCCGAATGCTCTTCGAACGCCAGCCACAACTGCTCCGGGCCGAGTTCGGGCGCCCGGATTTCGACACGCAGGCTGTTGGTGCCCACATCGGTTTCACCAATTTCGAGTGCCATGCCGGCAAATGCAGGAGACTCAGCGAGAAATCCCAGGAACTCGCGGTCGAAGAAGTGGCGGACGTGAAGTTCGACGTGATGCAGCTTCGCGTAGTAGCCCATCAGATCGCGCATGCGCCGCGATGGGTTGGCTTTGCGAGCGGCCCGCCTCAGCTTTGTGAACAGACGCGGTAGCGTGCCGGAGTGAATTCCCAGCCTCATCAGTCGTATCAGGGTCTCGCCATGGCTGCCGACAATCACTGGTTTCAGCTCGCGACGACGGTTCACCGCGTACAAACGCCAATTGCCGCGCAGTTCCCACACCAAAAACCCGACCACGCCCGGCAAGAGCAGCACCGTCATACCGGCGACGGTATTGGCCAGAACTTTGCCGAAGAGCGGCACGAGCTGCGAGGCGAGCGCGGGTTGCATCGGCAGAATGACCTTGTGCGAGACCGTCACCACCGGAAAGTGCTTGATGGGGTTAATCTGCGGTTCGATCAGCACGGTCACCAGGAACGCGACGACGAAGCGAGCGATCGCCCAGGGCAACCCCAAGATCGCTTTGATCCAGAGCACGGTCCAGGTTTCGCCGCTCTTGAAGCGGAACCATTCGTCGATTTCGTAGAGGATTCGCTCCAAGCCTTCGAGCACGTTTTTGAAGAAGTCCATGACCAGGTCGAGGACGGCCAAAAGCACGTGCACACGAACGCGGTGCCACATCAACTGCAGCTGCTCGGCGGTCAGTTCCTCGATATCACGGCCGGCCCGCGAATTGAGCAGGGCGGCCAGAGACACGAACACCAGCGCGGCCATCGGAGCACTCGGAAATCGATACCATCCGACTGCCGGGAAGAGCCCGCAGAAGAGGCCGGTCAAAATCAGCGACGTGAGCAGCCGCTTGCGGAAGAAGATCACCGGAGCGCTGCGAAGGATCCGATTGATGAGGGTTACCTCGGCGATCCAAACGGGGATCTCCACGACCAAGAAGCGCAGTGCTCTGCCCACTCCGCGCAGGGCCTGCCAGACGACTGCACGGAAACGCGCGCTGTGGGCCAGCCCGAACAACACCAGTCCGAGGGGGATGACGAACACGGGATGGGTCATGCCGAGGGGGGCCACGCCAGACGCGTCTGCCCCATACCACCAGTCGGTCAGTTTGCGCAGCCCTTCCACGAGGTGCTCGAGAAACGACAAGATGACGAACGCGCCGCCGAAGGGAATGGCCGCGTAAAGTGTCAAAAACCGACCGAAGCTCGTGCCGAACGCGCACGAGCTGATGCCCTGCAGGAGTCGCAGATAGATGGCGCCTCGCTGGTACACTCCGTCGAGGGAATCGCCGAGCCGCCGATCCGCGCGCAGCAAGCGGTCGCCTGCGACAAGTTCGAGCGGATCAGCGACGTCGTCGAGCTTGAGATTGTTGCGGGCAATCGCGTCTCGGATTTCCCCCATCGCGAAATAACCGGAATCGACGACGTGATCGAGCAGCTCTTCGACGATCTTGCGAAACGAAACGCGTTCAGGCAGGTTCTGCGGCAGAAATCCGACTTCGATCAATGTCTCGCGGAGCACCGGGCGCAAACGTTCGCGCAGGCGGCGCTCGGCGTAAGCCGCCGCCTCGTGCAGCAAGATCGCGAGGTGTTCCCGCTCGCCGGCCGAGACCGACAGCTTGGAAAGCCGGGATGCGGCGGTCCGCAGATGCTTCGACATCAGGACTTCGCGCTGAGCGGGAAGGGCCCGCTTAGGCGGCCGTTTTCCGAGCGACCAAAGCCACGAGAAGAGATCGACCACGTAGCTTTCGCGCTCGAAATCGAGGCAGACCTTTTGCAAGTCGTAGAGCAGCCGCGCAGCCGGGTTCCAAAAACCGCGAGCCGAGCTGGCCAAGAGCGAGGACAACAGCTCGCGCCAGACGTCGGCGGTGCGCTCGTCCATTGCCAATGCGCCCCGCAGCCGATTTGTCAGACGCCGCACGTCAGCGGCCGCGAGCGCGTTCGCGCGGCCGGCGCGCTCGGGATCGCGGATCCTTGAAGCGCGCGTGTGCAGGATCGCGGCTCGAACATCGTTGCCGCGTGAGCCGGCTTGGGCCGCCACCCTTAACTGTCGTCGAAAGAGACGTTCGCCCAACGGTGGCACGACGTCGGCCCGAACCTCCGTCGACCCTACATCGTCCGGCGGCTGGTCGGCCGGCCCCAACCCCTCGACCTCCAGAGCGCCTGTGGTTTCCAGAACCGCGTCGAGATCGACGTCCTGGATCAGGATCTCCTCGATGCGGTCGAAATCGTCGAGCGAAGGAAAATAGGCCGACAAGACGTCGGGGACGAAATACCGCAGCTCGAGAAACACGGCCGCGAACTCGACGTAGACCGACACAGTCGAGATCGGCGGCAGCAGAAAAGCCTCTTGCGAGAGGACCGCCCGAATCTCATCGAAGGCCGACGAGTCGATCTGCTCGATCCGCTCGGCCACCATCAGCTCGTTCAGCTCGCCGCGTGTCAGTCGCTCGTCGAGCGCGGCATGCACGCGCGCATGAAAGTGCAGTCGCCGATAGTGCTCGCGCAGGGCGTCGGCCGTCATGGCCTCGAGTTCGTGCTCCTCGGGCCGAGCCAAGAGCAGCAGCGTCGCGGGGAGCGGCGCGCCGGAATCGAGCCCCAACTCGTCGTTGAGCACGATTTGCTGCGCCTGCGCAGCGGAGATCACAAAACTTTTTCGATGCGGTACCCGACCGATCAGCGCCGGCAGATCGATCTCGTTACGAATCACGCGGCGGACGATGCGTGAAGCGATCGGAAATGCGGATGGATCGGCCTCGCGAATCGCGCGCTCGATCGAGTCGAGCGCGGACAGAGCCGTCTCGGCTCCGGGGGCCGGCTTGCTCGCAACGGTCGGGTCCGCCATTTTCTCCATCATACGCCTTCGTGGCGTTCTTCGCCGAAGCGCCGCAAAACATGGGACTGAATACTGGCCCGACTTATTCCCCGGACATCGTAATTGCTGCGCCGAGCGCAAGCGACCTTGCGGTGCACTGCGAACGTCTGGGAGTCCATTCGGCGAACCAGTCCGGTTTGCGGCTTGTCGCTGGGGGAGCAAGTCCCGATTACAATCCTGGGTTCACACAATGGCTTCGCACCTGGTTGAGGCGAAGCCGCCGGCGAGATGTAACGCACGGGAGATCGTTTGATGCAAGGCAGCCGGGCGATTGCCGAAATCCTCAAGCGGGAAGGGATCGAGCACGTTTTCTGTTTCCCGTTCACCCCGATTCTCGACGCTTTGGCCGAAGCCGGCATCCGCCCGATCGTCGCGCGGCAAGAGCGCGTGGCGGAAAATATGGCGGATGGGTTTTCGCGGGCCACTCTCGGCAAGCGAATCGGAGTGGTCACCGTTCAGCAAAATGCCGGGGCAGAGAATGCCTTCTCTGGAATCGCGCAGGCTTACACCGATTCGAGCCCGATCCTGTTTCTTCCAGGCCATCCGGGACGCGAACTGGTTCGCACGCCTCCGACTTTCGACTCGGTCCCGAACTACGCTGCCACGACAAAGTGGGCCGACCTGATTCCCTCGGCTGCAGCGATCGCCAATCGCATGCGGCGGGCCTTCACGCTCTTGCGATCGGGGCGGCCCGGCCCCGTGCTGTTGGAAATTCCGGTCGACGTCGCCCGAGAGGCAGTCCCGGAACCTCTTGACTACCAGCCCGTTCCTTCCGCACGTACCGGCCCCGATCCGCTTGCCATTCGTGATGCGGCGCGGCTGCTCCTCAAGGCGCAGAGACCGATGATTTGGGCGGGGCAGGGCGTGTTGTACGCCGGGGCTTCGCGCGAGTTGACCGACGTCGCGGAGTTTCTCGGCGCTCCGGTGATGACGACACTTTTGGGCAAGAGTGCTTTCGACGAGACGCACCCGTTGTCGCTCGGCTCGGGCGGCTTGAGCGCGACTGACATGGTCCGCGACGCGCTGGCAACATCCGACGCCGTCTTCGCCATCGGTGCCAGCCTTACGCGGACGGTCTTTGCTCCGACGATTCCGCACGGCAAGCGGATCGTCCATTCAACGGTCGACCCGCGCGATCTCAATAAGGACTACGTGGCGGACGTGCCCTTACTGGGCGACGCCGCCCTGGTTCTCGCGAGCCTGCTCGACGAACTCAAATCACAGCGCGGCAACAAGGGCCGCCCGGAGCGCGGTGCGGTGGAAGCACAGCTCTTCGCCGCGCGCGAACGCTGGAAAGCGCGCTGGGCACCCAAACTCATCTCCGACGAAACACCGATCAACCCGTATCGGGTAATCGGCGAATTCATGAAAGCCGTCGACCGCAAGCAGACGATTGTGACGCACGATTCGGGCAACCCACGCGACCAACTTCTTCCCCTATACGAATCGCCCGTTCCGCGCGGTTATATCGGCTGGGGCCATTCGACGCAGCTCGGCTTCTCCCTCGGATGCAGTATGGGGGCCAAGCTCGCCTGCCCCGACAAACTCGTCGTGAATTTTATGGGCGACACGGCAATCGGAATGGTGGGCATGGACATCGAAACGGCCGTCCGCGAGGAGATCCCGATCCTGACGCTTGTGCTCAACAACTCGGCGATGGGCAACTACGAAAAATACATTCCCGTTGCCACGGCCAAATACCGCACCAAATTTACGTCGGGCAATTATTCCGAGGTCGCCCGCAGTCTGGGCGCGTTTTCCGAGCGGATCGAGCGGCCGGCCGACGTCGGCCCAGCGATTCGGCGCGGCATCGCCGCCACGCACGAAGGCCGCCCCGCTTTGCTCGAGTTCATCACCCGGGAAGAACCCGATATGGCGATGGCGCGTTAGAGTTGTTGGAGTCCCCGGTCTTTTGCCTTTTTAGAATCCAAATTCCGGACCGGCTAAAGCCGGGACTCCAACGAACGAGGAGCCGACATGCCAACACAAGCGGACAAAACTCGCGTTTTTCGACAACTGCACGAGCGCCCCGGTCTGTTCGTGATGCCCAATCCTTGGGATGTCGGCTCGGCTCGGATGTTGGAAAGCCTCGGGTTTGAGGCCGTGGCAACCACCAGCTCGGGTTTTGCGTTTTCGCAGGGGCGTCACGACTACCAGATGGGTCGCGACGCGGTGCTGGCGCACTGCCGGACCCTAGTTGCGGCAACCAGCGTCCCCGTGAGTGCCGACTTGGAGAACGGCTTCGGCGACGAACCGCAAACGGTGGCCGAAACCATCCGCCTGGCTTCCGAAACAGGGCTGGCCGGCGGTTCGATCGAGGACTCGACAGGGCCGCCGGTCAGCTCGATCTACGACCAGGCCATCGCGGTGGAACGCATTCGCGCGGCGGCCGAGACGGTCCGGAGCCTGCCAGTCCCCTTTGTTTTGACCGCACGTTGCGAGAACTATTTGCACCAACGACCCGACCTGTCCGACACAATCCGCCGCCTTCAGGCCTATCAGGACGCGGGGGCCGACGTCCTCTATGCTCCGGCTCTCAAGAATCCCGAGGACATTGCTACCTTGGTCCGCTCGGTCGATCGCCCCGTGAACGTCTTGATGGGAATGCCGGGGATGAATCTCAGCGTAGCACAACTCGCCGCGATGGGTGTCAAGCGGATTACGCTGGGCAGCGCGCTGGCCCGCGCGGCGTTTGGAGCCTTTCTCCACGCCGCTCGGGAGATCCGCGACAAGGGGACATTCGGCTTCAGCGACGAAGCGGCTCCTTCCCGAGAGATCAATGAACTGCTTAGGTGATTTCCGTTGACCTTGCCGAGCGCTTGCGAAATCGTCGTTCGTCAAAGAACCTACGAAGAAGACAAATTCGGGGCAGGTCCCCGTCTTCTCTCTCGAGCATCCCGGCTTGGTCCCAAGGACTGATCGTCTGTTCGGACCCCACCTTCGGCCCGTCTTGCATCTTCGACCGATCCGAACTTCTATGTTAAGACACACATTGTTGTGGGAAACAGTAAATGTGTGAAACCAATCCGTCCGACTACTTTGACGACTGCCACCTTCGGGAGAGTCGTGTGTTGGGCTTCGCATGTAACGAGTCTACTAAGCAGGTCCGGCTTGACGTTGATTATGCAGCCGAAGCCGTATCTCACTGGTTTGAGGCGAAGCTTGCCGGAGCAACCCTGGACGAGTATCAGCCTCTCCCGTCTGATCTTCGACGGTTTACGTTCCTTGAAGCATCATGGCTCAGTATCGATCCCAAGGCTTCTCTTACTCGGCGGGACGAAACAAGCGAATGGCTTGACGTTCTTAGAATAGGTCGGTCCAGACTTCCGGTCATTGGAGCATTTACAATTGTTCGTGCGGAGGACGGTTTCATAGCGAGAATGGTGCTTAACCAAAAGATCGACTACCTCTTTGAATTTAGATTCAGGGATCTTGATGTCCAGAGGCGGCGGGCGCGTGGCGTGCCAATTGGTGAGAGCCAATGGATCTACGAGGACGTGGATACTAAAGCTACCTTTGATTTTTATGAGCCTTTCCCCAAATGATCGCTAATGGGAGGGGGCGGAAATGGCGTCAGGAACGAATGGCACTCCCACTCTGGGCGTTGAGTTTAGGTCGCGCCCAGCGCGGGCCGCTTTCGGTGCTTTCCTGCGAGCGGCTCAGGAAATCCGCAACAACGGGACGTTCCGCGTCAACGACGAGGCTGCCTCGTCCAAGGAGACCAACGCGCTCTTGAAGTAAGAGTGATTGTGGTCGCAGCGCTGACTAGGCGACCGTCCCGCCGTTCGCCGCGACTTGCGAAATCGCGACGCGTCAGCGAACCTTGGGAAAGACAAATTCGGGGCCGGTCGCCGTCCTTTTTGTTTGTGGATCCTCCTGCGGCGTGTCGGAGTCTCGTTCCGATTTCGCCGTCTCGGCTTGCAGCAAGGACCAACCTCTGTCTGGATCTCCCTCCGCGGCGCGCTCCTCATCTTCGCTTGCGGTTCGCACCGTCGATTTGACGAAGGCCTACGGCAGGGCCCACGGAGCCGTCTACGCGCTGCGCGGCGTGTCGTTCGAAGTGCGGTGTGGCGAGCGGATCGCGCTGTTGGGGAAATCGGGGTCGGGGAAATCGACGCTGCTCAATCTGCTCGGAGGCGTCGATCGGCCGACGCAAGGAGAGCTGGAAGTCGCAGGCCGGGACCTCGACCGTGTTTCGAGCCGGGGATTGGCCCGCTTTCGCTCAGCCGCCGTCGGGCTGATCTTTCAATCGTTTAATCTGGTGCCGTCGCGGACCGCCCAACAGAACGTCGAGCTGCCGATGATTTTTGCTGGGCTCTCAAAGACTCAACGGCGAATCGAGGCCCGGCGAGCACTCGAGGCGGTCGGCCTCGCGGAGCGACTTGACCATCGGCCCGCTCAACTCAGCGGCGGAGAGAACCAGCGCGTGGCCATTGCCCGCGCACTCGTCAACCGGCCCGAAGTCCTGCTCGCCGACGAGCCGACCGGAAATCTCGACAGCGCCACGGCCCACGAAGTCATGGGACTGATCTCGGATCATGTCCAAAAAAGTGGCGCGACGCTGATCCTGGTGACTCACGATGAAGAGCTGGCTCGCGGGTGCACCGACCGCCTGATTCGTCTGAAGGATGGACAACTGGTTTCCTGAATCGGTTCACGATTGCTTAGGTCGGTCCACAGGGAGCATTCCGTGCGGCTAGGCGATTTATTGGGACTGCCGCTGGCCGCGCTCTGGCAGCAAAAGACGCGTACGGTGCTGACCACGCTCGGCGTGGTCTTCGGCAGCTTTGTGTTGGCCGCCAGCCTGTCGATCGGGCAGGGCGTGCAGGACACGTTCGAGCGCGAGACTCACAGAAGCGATGTCCTGCGCGAAATCCGCATCCAACCGCAATTTGGCGACTCGAAGGCCAATGCCAAGCCGGTGGAAGTGAAAGGGCAAATGAGCGACGCCCGGCGCGAGCGAATGCGCGA
>DASZIA010000162.1:0-5115 GCA_035949535.1 Planctomycetaceae bacterium
CAGGATGCCGGCTTCGGCGGCAAATCGCTCCAAATAGCCGTGCGCCTGGCGATGGTGCGGATAGTCGGGCCACTCGCGGGGCATCGGCGGTCCGAGATGAGTCGTGTAGCGCGAGGTGTTCGTCGTCAGACTGTCGTAAACACTGCTGAGCGGATTGGACTGGTCCCAAATCCCGCCGACCTGGCTGTGGAACTCGATTCCCTCGCAGTTGACGTCGGCTCGACGCAACTCCGCCATGGCTGCCAGGCCAGCCGGTCCGGCTCCGACGACCAATACAGGCAACTGCGAATCGGTACGGGGGAGCGGCGCTGCGCTTTCAGGCAGCCGCAGCCAGGCCTCGAAATTGCGAGGACGAACCGGCCGCTCGATCGCAAAGCGGCGGGCATTCTCCTTCAGCAGTTCGGTCGCATCCATGGGAACGGCGAAATCCAGCTCGGCCGTCGGTTCGTGTGCAGTCATTGTCGACTCGAACTACTGGGCCGGCGCGCCGGCAGGTTTGATCATCCGCCGACGGGTGCCCCAATGATGAGCGGACGATCTCTCGAGTCTCCAGCCGCTCACGCGTGCCGCTCGTCACCTGAAATCACAGGCCCGAGCGGCAAACTCCGTCACGCCCGAAGCGCCGTGACGGCCTGTTCGAATCGCTCCAGTACGATACCCAGATCCTCGCTCGAATGCGCAACGCAGAGGAACAACGGCTCGAATTGGTTTGGGTGGAAATAGACACCCGAGCGCTGCATCAGATGCTGCAGGCGGATGTACTTGGCGAAATCGCAGTGCTGGCGAACTTCCCGATAGTTATTGAGCGAATCGACCTGCCCGTCGGTGAGGAAGATGGAGATCATCGGCCCGACGTGCTGAGTCAAATGCGGGATGCCGGCTCGTGCCAGGATCCGCGATGCTCCCTGCGTCAGCTCATTGCCCAGCTTGTTGAGCTTGTCGTAGAACTCGGTGCGATGCGCCAAAATCTCGTCGAGGACCACTTCGGCGGCCGACATGACGACGGCGTTGCCCGAATAAACTCCGCCGTGGAACATCTTCCCGTCCACGACGAGTTGCATGAGCTCTTTCGAGGCGCCGAAGGCAGCGACCGGATATCCGCCCCCCAACCCCTTCGAGATGACGGTGATGTCCGGCTGGATATCGTAGAGTTCCTGGGCTCCGCCCGCAGCGACGCGCATGCCCGTGATCACTTCGTCGAAGATCAAGAGCGCCTCGTGATCCTTGGTCAAGGCACGCACGGCTTCGAGATAACCGGGAAGCGGCGGAATGGTCCCCGCGTTGCCCATCACCGGCTCCATGATGACGCCGGCAACTTGCCCGCGATGATCATTGAGGCACTGCTCGAGTGCATCGACGTCGTTCCAGCGGCAAACAAGATTATTGTGCGGAGCCCCGTTGAGCCCCTGCGTGCCGGGAATGGCCGGTCCGTACGGGCCAGTCGGCAGATCTTCGAGGGGAGCGTGGTAGCGGTTGAAGAGCGTGTCGCTCCAGCCGTGGTAGTGCCCCTCGAATTGAATCAGCTTGGGCCGGCCCGTCCAGGCGCGTGCAAGACGCGCGGCGGAAACGTCGGCCTCAGTCCCCGAGTTGGCGAAACGCATCAGCTCCATGCTCGGGAAGAGTTTCTTGATCTTCTCGGCGACTCGGATTGTGATCTCCGTCGGGAAGCCCAGCTGGCTCCCCCGATTGCGAATTTGGTCGGTCACCGCGCGAATGATCGGCTCGGGGCAGTGGCCCAAGACGAGCGGGCCGTACGCCATATTCAGGTCGATGTATTCGTTGCCGTCGACGTCCCAAACACGCGAGCCCTGTCCGCGTGCGGCCACGAGCGGGAGATGGTAGGGGAGCACGCGCATCGTGCTGCTGTCTCCGCCGGCGATCGACTGACGGCCTCGCTCGAGCACTTGCTCGCTGAGTGGTGTTGAAAGACTCATGGTGCTGTTCATGGTCTGCATTGGGTGAGCTTCCTTAGGGATGCCGAGACACGGCGCTTCGACCGCGATTTGCACAACGACAACCGGGACACAAAGAATCCGTCAGTAATTCAGCGGTGGGACTGATCCCGATTCAGCGCCCGCAGGGGCGTGTCTAAACCTACCATCTTGCCCAGCCTTTTCACATCGATTCGTTCAAAAATTGACCGGAGTGCGGGCCTGCGCCGCATCGCGGGCGGAGTGCGCCACCCTGCATGGAGATCCAGGCAGCAGTCGCAAAAACAGCGCCAAATCCCTGACCGCGATACAAAAGTACAAAGGCTGCGAAAAACCGATCCAATCGTCACGACGGGAACGCTCCACGAGTAGGTCATTTGACGATTGGGCTCAAAGGCGAAGCGGCCCGTTCGAGCACCGGGGAGTCCGCATTCGGCTTTGAGACGCTCCAGCACTCGTATTTCATTCCACCCGTGCGGTAAGCGGTCAAAATCGCGAGATAGTGGTCCCAGAATTTCAGCCGCTCGCGGCCGGCCAGCCGCGCCATCCAATGCACGGGTGACCGCTGCGCGTTCTGCCAGGAAATCTCCCAGGTTCGACTGACGCGTTCTGTCCAATCGCTGCGTCGTTCGACATCGAGCCCGGCCTCGGCGAACCAGCGGCAATATTCCTCGCCGCTGGACAGCGATGGATAACCAAAACCCGCACACACTTCATAGACCCCGCGCTGCGAGTCTTCGCTCAACTGGCCATCGCCCGTCTCCCAAGCGCAAACGACGGCGCGGCCGCCGGGACGCAGCCACTCTGCCAGGCGGTGGACGAACCCCGCCTTATCAAACAGGTACTCGGCGCACTCGACGACCCAGATGAGGTCGAAGGCATCGGGGCTAAGCCGTACGGTTTCCACATCGGCTGCCAGAAATTGCGTTCGGGATCCGACGCCGCTCACCAACGCGCCGAGCGTCGCCCACTGCTGCTGCACGCGGCTGATCGTGACTCCTGTAACGTGGCAGTCCCACGCTTTGGCGAGGTGAACCGCCGAAGTTCCAATGCCACAGCCGATGTCGAGCACGCGCTCCCCTCCGCACAATCGAGCCTCGCGGATGACCGCTTCCATGAGGTTGGATTGCGCGTCGGCTGGACTCTCGGCGGCATCCCACAATCCGTGATGGATGTGTCGACCCCAAAACAGGCGATAGAAGGGGGTCGCCAGGTCGCTAGACAGGCGGATCGCGCGTTTTTCAATCGCAGGACCGGGGATCATGCTCGGAATTTTTCAGGGGTGTCGACTCGTGCCGTCTTGATTCCCGCCGGTTCGGGAGGAGCGGACGCATGGACTGAAACGATCCCGGTCCTCTAGCCATCGGACCGCCACTATTCTTCCGAACACACCTCCGAAAGGAAATACCCAGAAAAAAATGACCGTTAGCAACCTCGCCCTTTGCGATTCCACTTGCCGCGCGACCGACCGGCCTCGAAATTCTGGCGACGACCTTGACGAGGCGCGCGTCAGCGCCCGGCCTGACGTGCCACGATTTTGGATGGCAGGACCGGATGCGACGTCTTCTCCGGACACTAGCTGAATCAGCATCCTGAGAAAATACTCAACATCCACTCGCCAGTGACCGGCAGTGGGTAGCAGGCTGATCGGACGCTAGCCGGCCGTGGGCGCGGGCCGGCGAGCCTTCTTGATGCGAACCGACTAGCGGATCAATCGACCGTTCTAGCCGTCTCGATCAGGTCCTTGAGTCCGGCGAGCTGCTCGCGAGCCGCGTCGACGCTTCCCGCCAAGCGGATGAACGTCAGCCCCGCGCGCATGACATCAGATCCGTCGCCGCCTCGCCCCCCGCGGCCCGGCTTGGCCCTGCGGACCGACCGTTTTCCGCTCCCAGCGAGCTTGTAGAACGTGCTCTTGAACGTCCCCTCGTTGATCTTCTGGTCCGGATTGCTCTTCTTGATGGCTTCCATCGCTTCCCGAGCCGAGGCACCGCGATGGGATTTGCGATAGTCTCGAATTGTCTCCGATAAATTGAAACCGTTTGCCTTCTTTGCCATTGTTCATTTGCCTTACAGAAGTTGAGATGGTTTTAACATTCCGACGTTAACAATCCGTAACACAGCGATCAATGATCCGATCGCTGATTTCCCGCGCGTTTTTTTGATTCGTGGCCTCGCGACCGAAAACTAACTTCGCGGCAGGATCGCTGCACGTTCCTTTCGCGGAAAAAATAGGGACGGGTCTAGTTTTCAGCAAGTGACCAACAGTGAACTATCGCTGCGAGCGGTTGACTCACGAAGATACCTGTAACTTTTGTCACGTGTGTGCATAGTCGAAGCGGATCAAGTCAGGACTAGTGGAACAATGCAAAGCGTGCAGTCGAGATCGGCCTGCCCCCGGAAACATCGGAACGCTCGGGTCTCAGGCTTTCGGCAGGTCGTCGTGTGCGTCGCCCTGAGCGTCAGCGGTGGCCTTTGCGCGTCGGCGGCTGAGCCTCTCCCCGCAATTGCGCCGGCGCATCCCGGCGAGTTGGGCCGGCACGTAAACCCGTTGATCGGGACCGGTGGGCTTTCGTATCTCTGCGGAAACGAGTTCCCGGGCGCGACGGTTCCCTTCGGAATGGTTCGGCTCTCCCCCGACACAATTGCTGACTCGGGCCGGCGAGCGACGAATACATCGGGGTACTATTATCGCGACGGGAAGATATTGGGTTTCAGCCACACGCGGCTGGTTGGCACTGGTGCGGTCGATGGCGGAAACTTCATGGTCATTCCGCTGTCCGGCCACGACTCGGAAGAAGCCATGCGCCACGGCCTGAAGGCGCCCTTCTCGCACCGGGACGAAACGGCTTTTCCGGGCTACTACTCGCTCTCGCTTCCCGACCGAGGTCTGAGCGTCGAATTGACCGCGACGCGCCGAGTCGGTGTGCACCGCTATCATTTCGCGGCCAGTGACAAACCCCGTCTGTTGATTCACGTCTCGAGCGTGCTGGGACGCGGGAAGTGCAAGGACGCACACGTTCGCGTCATTTCCGGAGCCCGCGAAGTCGAAGGCTCGGTGCGTACGTTCGGCACGTTCTCCGGGCGCTATGGCGGCATTCCGATTCACTTCGTCGCGCGCTCCAATTGGCCGTTCACCAGTTTCGGAACCTGGCAGGATGGAGTCTCTCAACCCCTCAAGGGTACT
>DASZIA010000163.1:0-6308 GCA_035949535.1 Planctomycetaceae bacterium
CGTCACCGTCCGCGAGAGTCGGCAAAGAACGTGCAGATGGTCCGCGACGACGCGCAGGCCCAGCGGCGGGCATTCAATGGCCTGAAGCGTCCCGACGAGATAGGCCTCGAGCTCACGCCGCAACGCGACGTTCCCCAGAAAAGGCTCGCGATTCTTGGTGCTGTAGATCACGTGCACCAAGACGTTCGACAACGATTGCGGCACGCCAGTGTTCCCTTCACACCAGAGTCCTCAAACAGGCGGGACCGGATTCATCATTGCATCTTTAAGCCCTAAAGGGGCGAGATTCTAAAGCCCAGGTCGGAGCGCAGCGCAGGCCTGGGATCTGGGCCGACAAATTCTTGTTTCAAAAGAGGCCCAACGGGCCGAGACAAACCCACATCGATGCGACCGCCCCGCCATCCGAACCCGGACCGTGCACCGCACGCCCGGCCTTTGATCCGATTGTCGCCCCGCAGCGTTTTCAATAGGAGCGATTCGAAGGAGCAACATGGACCAACCCACAACCTGCAAAGAATGCGGCTCTCAGAATGTAGAAACCGGCTGGGCAATCGGCTATTCACCCCTCAGGTTCATTCCCTCGGCGTCGCCGCTGGAAGATTGCCGCCGTGGGCGCAATAAAAAGCGCCGTGGTCCCTCCGAAGACCACGGCGCCACTCCACATAAGACGCGGCTGATCCGTCAGCTACATCCCATGCTGTTCCCACAGTTGTGACACAGATAACAGTTGCCGTTGCGGACGGTGATTGCGCCGCAGTTATCGCAGGCCGGGGCGTCGTCTTGGAACGTGGCGAACTGTTGGCTGCGAATCATTGGGCCGTCTAGGGCGGGGCCGTCGAGAGCCGGCGCCGGTTCGTGATGGTGGCCGTTGCCGTTTTTCGAGCCGTTGCCGTTTGCACTGCCGTTTGAGCCGTTACCGTTGGTGTGCGGCGAGACGAGGGACTTGATGGCTCCCGCGACGGCCGCCGGGGTAGTCTCAGTCTTGTTGGCCCCGTTCTTAGTGGGGCCGGTCTTAGGGTCCGATTTGGGATCGGTTCCACTCTCCTCGCGTTTGGGCGTGTTGGCTTCGCGGTAGCCGGGGATGAATTGGATGCCGAGCCAGCGGAAGATGTAATCGACGACGCTCTTGGCGTGCGGGATCTCCTGGTTCGTCGTCCAGCCGGACGGCTCGAAGCGGGTGTGGGAGAATTTATCCACAAAGACCCGCAAGGGCACGCCGTATTGCAGGCCGAGTGAGGTTTCGGTGCCGATGGTGTCCATCAGGCCGCCGATTGTGCTGCCTTCCTTGGCCATGGTGATGAACAGCTCGCCGGGCGAGCCGTCCTCGAACAGGCCGACGGTGATGTAGCCTTCGTGCCCGCCGACCGAGAACTTGTGCGTCAGCGATTGGCGCGTCGCGGGGAGGCGGCGGCGCGTGGGCTGGAAGGCTCCGCCTTTCTTGCTGTCGGCTCCCTTGCTGGTGTTCAGCGGCTGGCTCTTCTTCGAGCCGTCGCGGTAGATGGCGAGTGCCTTGAGGCCGAGCCGCCAACCTTCGAGGTAGGCGTTTTCGATCTCCTCGACACTTGACTCTTCCGGCATGTTGACCGTTTTGGAGATGGCGCCGGAGAGGAACGGCTGCGCGGCCGCCATCATCTTGACGTGCGCCTGCCAGGCGATCGACCGCTTGCCGTTCTTGGGCTTGAACGCGCAGTCGAAGACGGCCAAGTGCTCGTCGCGAAGCTCGGGAGCGCCTTCGATCGTGTCGTGCTCGTCGATGTATTTGACGATCGCGTCGATCTCGGCCGGATCGTAGCCCAGCGTCGTGAGCGACTTGGGCACGGTGCGGTTGACGATCTTCATCATGCCGCCGCCGGCGAGCTGCTTGTACTTCACCAGGGCGATGTCGGGCTCGATGCCCGTCGTGTCGCAATCCATCATGAAGGCGATTGTGCCAGTGGGAGCCAGCACGGTGGCCTGGGCGTTGCGGTAGCCATAGCGGCGGCCGCTCGCCAGGCAGCCGTCCCAAACTTCGCGGGCCGAGTCGATGAGATAACCGGGACAGGCCGGATCGATTTCATCGACGGCATCCCGATGCATCTCCATGACCTTGAGCATGGGCCGCTCGTTCTCGTCGTAGCCGGCAAACGGACCCAAGTGGGCGGCGATGCGGCTCGACGTGAGGAAGCCCTGCCCGTTGAGTAGGGCCGTGAGGGCACCGGCGATGCCTCGCCCCTGGTCGCTGTCGTAGGGAATGCCCATCGACATGAGCAAGCTGCCAAGGTTCGCATAGCCCAAACCGAGCGGCCGGAAGCGGTGGCTATTCTCGGCGATCGCCGGCGTCGGATAGCTGGCGTGATCGACGAGAATCTCCTGCGCCGTGATGAAGATGGCCGCCGCCGCGCGGAACCGCTCGACATTCAAGCGTCCGTCCGGCTCCTGAAACTTCTTGAGGTTCAGGCTCGACAGGTTGCAGGCCGTATCGTCGAGGAACATGTACTCGGAGCACGGGTTGGAGGCGTTGATCGGCCCCGTGTTTGAGCACGTGTGCCAGCGGTTGATGGTCGTTTCGTACTGCACACCGGGGTCGCCGCAGTACCAGGTCCCTTCGGCGATCTGCCGCAGGAGGTACTTGGCGTCGTGCTCGGGGCCGGCGTGCTTGGGATCGGTGACCCAATGGGTCTTCCACTTCTTGCCGTCGACGGCAGCCTGCATGAACTCGTCCGAGACACGAACCGAAAGATTCGCGTTCTGGAACATGATCGAGCTGTACGCCTCGCCGTTGAAATTCGAGTCGTACTCGCCGCTCTCGATCAGCGTCCGGGCCTTTTTTTCCTCTTTTCGTTTCGCCTGGATAAATTCAAGGACATCCGGATGCCAGTCCTTGAGGCTCTGCATTTTGGCCGCGCGGCGGGTCTTGCCGCCCGACTTTACGACCGCAGCAATCTGGTCATAGACCCGCATGAAGGAGAGCGGGCCGGACGGGATGCCGCCGCCCGAGAGCTTTTCGCGCGAGCTGCGGATCGTCGACAGGTCGGTGCCGGTGCCGGAGCCGTACTTGAACAACATGGCCTCGCTGGTCGCCAGGCGCATGATGTCCTCCATGTTGTCGTCGACCGACTGGATGAAGCAGGCCGACGCTTGGGGGTACTCGTAGGGAGTCGTGGGGCGGGCGATTTTGCCGGCCTTGGCGTCCCAGTAGTAATTCCCGCGGGAGCCTTTGATGCCGTACTCGTGGAACAGCCCGACATTGAACCAAACGGGCGAGTTGAACGACCCGTATTGATGGAGGCACAGCCAGGAGAGGTCGCGGTAGAAGTTCTCGCCGTCCTCGCGGGTGGCGAAATAGCCGTCGGCGGTCCCCCAGTCGGCGATCGTGCGAGCGACGCGGTGGATCAGCTGGCGGACGCTCTGCTCGCGCTCGGGCGTGCCGGGTTCGCCGTAGAAATACTTACTGACGACGACGTTGGTCGCCAGCGCGCTCCAGGACTCGGGAATTTCGCAATCGGTCTGCTCGAAGAGGACTTCGCCGGCCTCGTCCTTGATCTGGGCCGTCCGCTCGTCCCAGGAAACGGTGTCGAAGGGGTCCTGATCGACCGGGCAAAATTGAGCAGCCACTTTCATCGCCGTCGTACCGTCGCTGCGCTCGCGCTGCCTGTTACTGAGATGATTGCCGGAGGTACTGCCAGAATTATTTCCGACGAGGCCACGTGAAAGGCGATCCTGCACAATTCCCTTTGCTTCGTGCATCATGCACACTCCTGGTCTAGGATGTTCCTGGATGAGTCCCTGTTCCGTCCAATCAAAACCGGTCTTCATCAAAACCGGCGGTGTCGCCTGTCGGAGTTGGTCTGCCACGATCGGGCGACGACCTTGCAAATCACCGATTCATCCTGCGATCCAAAATAACCGAAACGATACAAAAGTCCACCAACTTTCTTTCGTGGTTTTCACCTCCCGTGAACCACTATTTATGGGGGAATTCGATCAATTATACGCAAGATGTTGTGAGTTGCGCGGCTGGCCAATATAAAACTCTGGCACCGAAAGTCAAGCCGCGGATTTCTGAAAACTTTGTCCCCGCAGGCCGTCGCGACCCCAATCCCTAGTGGCTCTTTGGACTTACTGCATCAAGAAATTGTGAACTGGATGTGAATTCGTTCGGCGACCTGCGCAAGGCACGAAAAATAGGTCGCCGCAGCATCGAAAACCCACGATCGGCATCGCTGCTCTTGAGACGTCATGATCTCGGTCCATGAACTGACAAAGACGTTTGTCACGAATAACCAGGAGGAGATTCTCGCGGTCGATCACCTCACGTTTCGGGTCGGTTCCGGAGAGGTCTTCGGATTGCTCGGGCCAAACGGGGCGGGGAAGACGACGACCGTCCGCATGATCTTAGGGCTGCTCAATCCGACGAGCGGTTACGCCGAGGTCGAAGGGCTACGATCGTCAGAGTCGCCCGAGGAAGTGAAACGGCGCGTGGGGCTCGTTTCGACGAGCGCCGGCCTTTATCAGTGGCTGTCGGCCCGTGAGCTGTTGCTGTTCTTTGCCGATTTGTATGGGCTGCCGCGCGATCATGCCGAGGCGCGGCTGGTGCAATTGACGCGGCTGATGGACCTGGGGCCGTTTCTCGATCAGCGCTGTTCGACGTTGAGCACAGGCCAACGTCAGCGGGTTCATCTCGCGCGGGCGCTGATTCACGATCCCCCCATCATGCTGTTGGATGAGCCGACGCGCGGGCTCGACGTCTTCGGCAGCCAGGCGATCTTCGACTACATCTCGCAGTTGCGTCGCGAGGGACGGGCGGTGATCGTCACCACTCACCGGCTTGATGAAGCCCAGCGGCTGTGCGACCGCTTTGGCCTGATGCATCATGGCCGCTTTGTGCTCGAGGGGACCTTGGACGAGCTGCGCCGCCAAAGCGGCCGAGACACGATCGTCGAAATGTTCATGGAGCTGACGAAGCACGCGGAGCGCGCCCAAGCGACGCTCGCGCCGCCCGCAGAATCAGCCGCCACAGCTTCAGAATCGGCCCCGGCCGCCGCGGGGGGCGCTGCGCCATGAGTTCTCCCGAGCCATCAGTCGAGAATCCGCCCGCGAAGGGCAAGCGGACGCCGCGGTCCGTCGCGCCGCGATTTCTTCGCTTGATGCTCAAAGAGCTACGCGAAACGTTGCGGGACCGGCGGACGATTGCGACCTTGGTCCTGATGCCGCTCTTGGTCTATCCGCTGTTGAGCGTCGCCTTCGAGCGGTTTTTGTTGTCGAGTATGAAGGCGATCCCCGGCCACAGCGAGCCGGTCTTGGGATTTATCACCGATGCCGAGGCCCAGGAGTTCGCGCTATACCTGCTGCGAGGCAGCTCGATCCTGGGCCCGCGCGACGACGACAGCAAGAAACCGGCCGCACCCAATGCGAAGCAAGGCTCGCTTCCCCTCAGTTACGAGGTCGTCAACGACCTGCGGCAGTCGGTGCTCGACGGGCGGGTCGACGTTGCCGTGCGCGTGCGCAAGCCGATCGCGGCCTTGCCGAGTGCGAAAAAAAAGGGGGACGAACGGGCGATCGACTGCGAGCTGATCTACGATCCGCAGTCAGCCGCCAGCCGAGATGCCTACAACTGGGTGGAGCGCTGCCTGAATGCACTCAATCAACGCAGTCTCGAACGCCAACTTCGCGATAAAGGGGTTGCCAGTCGCGTCGTGCCCGTGCAGACCTCCGCGGCACCGCTTGAAGCGGGGGGAGAAACCGCGAGCGCGTCGGCCTCACATTCGCTCTCCGCGCTGGTTCCGTTGATCCTGATTTTGATGACGATTACCGGTGCGGTTTATCCGGCAATCGATCTGACCGCCGGCGAGCGGGAACGCGGCACGCTCGAGATGCTCGTAGCGTCGCCCGTTCCGCGGATGCAGCTTCTGCTGGGGAAATACTTTGCCGTGCTGATCGTCGCGCTCTTGACGGCGGTGGTCAACCTGGCGGCCATGATGGTCACGATTGCCAGCATCGGCATGTCGCCGCTCTTGTTCGGCACCAAAGGCATCTCCTTCGAAGAGGTGCTGGAAATCATGGCGCTGCTCGTGCTGTTTGCCGCGTTTTTCTCGGCCGTGCTGTTGGCGGTGACGAGCTTCGCCCGCAGCTTCAAGGAAGCCCAGGCGTACTTGATTCCTTTGATGCTGGCGTCGATCGCGCCGGGGATGTTGTCGATGATTCCCGGCCTGAAGCTGCAGGGTCCGCTGGCGGTGACGCCGCTCGTCAACATCGTGCTCTTGGCGCGCGACCTGTTGCAGCACAACGTCGACCCGGTGACTGCCCTCTGGGTCGTCATCTCGACGGGC